>JAKUSY010000099.1 GCA_022451445.1 Planctomycetota bacterium | reverse complement strand
TTCCTCGCCTTCGAACAGGCCGGGGGGAGTGATTCAGGACAGTCCGGAAGCCTGTTTTCGCGTTGGCGAAACCATTTCCGATAGGCAGCTCCAGGAACCAGGAATAGCGAAAGGTCGTGGGGATGGCCTCAAAGTCGGCGCCGGTGATGAAATACGAGGAGGGGATTCCGCGGATGGACCTGTCATGTCCCCAATGCGGTCCGCGAGGATCGGCGATCACGCCGGGGGAGTAGTTGTCCGCGTAGTAGCTGGGGTTGTACCAGTCGTTGACCCACTCGAATACGCCTCCGATCATCTCCTGGACGCCGAAGGGGCTGTCGCCGAGGGGGCTGAAGGTGCCCACGGGAAAGAGCTTCTTGCCCCAGAGGTGGTTCAGGTTGGCGTGGCGGGGGGTGAGAAGGTCGTTGCCCCAGGGGTAGCGCCGGGAGTCGTTTCCACGCGCGGCGAATTCCCACTGGGCCTCCGTCGGCAGCGTCTTGCCGTGGAAGAGAGCGTAGGCCTTCGCGCCGGCCCAGGTGACATCTACGGCCGGCAGGAGCTCGTGCTCTTTCGCTACCTGGAATCGTTCCCCATTCCAGGAGATCATCCGGGCGAGCCTGGGCTCGGTAAAATCAAGACCTGCGAGATCTTCATAGGAGAATCTCAGGAAGGGGACGAGGCCGCCGCCGCGCTGCTGTCCCATCACAGCCGCTCTGCTGACGGTCAGGATTCCCTCGGCGAGGGCTGCCTGGAGAAAGCGGGCGAACTGGATGTTCGTCACCCTCTGCCGATCGATCCAGTAGGGGGTCAGGCGAACCTTGTGGGCGGGCTTGTCGGCCATGTTCTGGCCGGTCTGGATGAAATCAGCGCGTTCGATGTCGGTCAGGTTGTCGCCCATCATGAAGGAGCCGCCCGGAATGAAGACCATGCCCCCGGTGGCCGGCGTTCTGATGGAGATGGCCTTCCTGGTGCTGATGGGCCCGGCGCTGGAATCCTCCAGCCTGACCGTGACGGTAAGCTCGCAATTCCTCCCCCCGCCCGGGGCCTCCCAGTAGACCAGCCTCGATCCGTTGGAGAGCAGCTTTCCTGAGGAGGCCTTCCAGGTGTAGGAGGCCCTGCGCGGCAGGGCGAGCACAGCCTCGAGCTGGACCTCGCTGCCGTGGAATACCTTTTCCGGCCGTACCACGATTTCCGCCCTGGCCCCTGGAAGGGTGGTGGCCTGCCGCGGCTGCCGGCAGCCGGCGAGTGTGAGGGCAACCGCGAAGAGACCCATGAGAAGAGGCAGGGATGGGGCCCGCCCCAGGCGTCCGCCAGGGACTCTTCCCACCGGTCTGCCGTACTCGGTGATGATTGTGAATGGGGGTCTCAAGTTGTTCTCCAGGATTTTTACCGTCAGGACTTAGAATAAGCAGGCGACGGGCAGCTTTTCAAGGAACCGGGTGGTAAAGATTTAACCTGCGAGGCGACGATCATGGATATACTAACGACCTGATTAGAACCATCTTACCGACGATGGACAGACTTCTTTTCCTGCGGAATTCCTGGCGGGAAAGCGCGTCTTTCGCTTCGGAGTTGTCCGATGAATGCGTTTTTCCCGGGCCGGGAGGTTACCTGATGCAGCTCGTTTACTATCCGGATCCCATTCTCCTCAAAACCGCCAGGCCCCTGGAGCGGATCGACGGGGAGCTGAGGGAGAAGACCTCGGAGATGTTCGAGCTGATGTACCGCGAGAGCGGGGTGGGATTGGCCGCTCCCCAGGTGGGCTGGGGCGTGAGGCTGTTCATCTTCAACTGCCTGGGAGAAGAGGACCGCTCCGGTGAGAGGGTTTTCATCAATCCCCGTATCATCGACAGGGGGGAGGATTACCTTGTTGAAGAGGAGGGCTGCCTCTCGGTTCCCGAGGTCAAGGGGAAGGTGAGTCGTCCGGATGAGATCCTTGCCGAGTTCCAGGAGCTCTCCGGGGAAATGCGCAGGGAGGAGTTGTGCGATATCGAGTCCCGTATCTTCCAGCATGAATTTGACCATCTGAATGGAGTGCTGTTCCTGCGCCATCTCAATACCACTGAGAAGCTCGTTGCGAAGAAGATGCTGCGTGAACTGGAGAAGGAATACAGCGAGCGTGGGGAGGCCGCCGGGAGTGGGCCTCCAGGCCGCTCCGGGGATTCTTGAAACAAGATGAACCGCTACGACAACCTAGAGTCCGCGGCCCGGGGGCTCGCTTCCGGCATCGGGAGAGTGGCGACGATCGGGTTTTTCGATGGGGTCCACCGGGGGCACCGGGCGCTGCTGGGTGACCTGAAGGACTGGGCCGTCGAGGTTGGCGGGGAGTCCGTGGTGGTCACCTTTGGCGAGCATCCGCAGGCCGTGCTCGGCGCCCACCCTCCTGTGCCGGTCGTGTCGCTCGAGCATCGTCTCCTCCTGCTGGAGCGTGAGGGGATCGATGCGGCCCTGGTGCTCGATTTTGATGAGCGGGTTCGGGCGCTGACTCCGGAGGATTTCGTCAGGTCTGTCCTGGTTGAGAGTCTTGGAGCCAGGGGGCTGCAGATGGGGTTTGACAGCGCCTTCGGCAACAGGCGCCTGGGTACCTTTGAATACCTCGATGAGATGAGGGACGAGCTGGGCCTGGAGATCAGGAGCTCCCGGGCTGAGATTCTCGAGGGCGTCGCCGTCTCGAGCACCCGGGTGCGGGAGGCTGTCTCGAATTGGAGCTTTGTCGAGCTGGAAAACCTCCTGGGGCATCCCTTCTCGATCATGGGTACGGTGGTCGAGGGGGATGGCCGGGGCCGGCAGCTCGGATTCCCTACCGCCAATCTTGCCCTCCCGGGAGTCTCCGTGCCGCCTCCCGGGGTCTATTTCTGTGACGTGCTCTGTCTGGGGGAGCGGCCGCACGGCCGTCACTCCTGGCGGGCTCTCGTGGCCCCTGAACGTCCGGAGGGCTTCTTCCGGGGAGTCATGAATATCGGGCGCCGGCCGACGCTTACAGATGGCAAGGAGGCCTCGATCGGCTCGATCTATGATCCTAGGGTCGATACCGTTGAGGTGCACCTGCTCGACTACGAGGGAGATCTCTACGGCCAGTGCCTGGAGGTTTTTGTTCTCTCCATGCACCGGGGAGAGAAGAAATTCTCGAGCGTGGAGGAGCTCACGGCCCAGATTCGTAGCGACGTCGAGGCGCGCCTGGGCTAATCGCTCACCGGCTCATCACAGGGGCAGGTGAGGATCGGGGTCTTGATGGCGTTGACCTCGTCGAGACGTTTCACCGGCTGGTTTACCGGCGCCGCCTTCAAGAGCTCCGGGTTTTCTTCCGCCTCCCGGGCGATCTGGAGCATGGCATCGCAGAATCGATCGAGAGTCTCCTGCGTCTCGGTCTCCGTCGGCTCGATCATCAGCGCCTCGTGCACGACGAGGGGGAAGTAGATCGTTGGAGGATGGTAGCCCATGTCGATCAGTCGCTTGGCGATATCGAGAGCGCGGATGCCCGTTGCCTTCTGGTTCCTGGCGGTGAAGACGACCTCGTGCATGCAGGGAGTCTCGTAGGGGAGATGGTAGGCCTCCTCCAGCCGCCGGCGGATGTAGTTCGCGTTCAGTACGGCGTGTTCGCTCACGCCCCGGAGCTCCCCGGGACCATGTGCGCGGAGGTAGGCATAGGCCCTGACGAGGATCCCGCTGTTGCCGAAGAAGGTGCGCACCTTGCCGATGCTCAGGGGGCGGTCCGCGCAGAGTTCGAAGCCGCCTTCGGAATGAACGATTCTCGGTACGGGGAGGTAGGGTTCGAGTTCGTCGGTTACGGCGATCGGCCCGGCCCCGGGTCCGCCGCCGCCATGGGGGGTGGACATGGTCTTATGAAGGTTGTAGTGCATCACGTCGACCCCGAAGTCGCCGGGGCGCGTGATACCCAGGATAGCGTTCATGTTGGCGCCGTCCATATAGAGGAGGGAACCAGCCTCGTGCAGGAGTGAGCTGATCTCTCCGATGCGGCTTTCAAAGATGCCCAGGGTGTTCGGGTTGGTGATCATCATCGCCGCCACATCCGGTCCGAGCGCCTCGCGCAGGCTCTCGATGTCGATTGCTCCATCTTCTCCGGAGTCGATGTTGCGGGTCTTGAAGCCGGCGATGGTGCAGCTCGAGGGGTTGGTGCCGTGCGCGCTGTCGGGGATCAGGACCACGTCGCGCTCGAGCTCGCCTCGCTCCCTGCAGCGGGCCTTGATCATCATCAGGGCTGTGAGCTCGCCGTGCGCCCCGGCCGCCGGCTGCAGGCTGATGTGGGGCAGGCCGCCGATCTCCGCGAGCATTTTCTCCAGCCGGGAAAACAGCTCGAGGTATCCCTGGATTTCCCGGGCTTCGTAGAGGGGATGCGCCTGGCTGAAGCCCGGGTTGCCCGCCGCGACCTCGTTGATCCTGGGGTTGTATTTCATCGTGCAGGAGCCGAGAGGGTAGAAATTCGTGTCGATCGACATGTTCAGGGACGAGAGCCGGGTGTAATGCCGTACAGCCGAGGCTTCCGCAAGCTCTGGAAGAGCGGGCGCCTCCCTGCGCAGATCGTTTTCCCCCAGGCACTCGGCCAGCTCCGGGATGCCGCTGCCGGGCTCCGGTGGTTCGACGCCGCGGCGTCCCGGGCGGCTCAACTCGAAGAGGGTCGCTTCGGCGGCGGGGATGGGAATCGATTCCGGTGTCATGCTTTTGCCTCCCGCAGCTCTTCGCTGAGCACCCTGCCGAGCTCGTCGCCGAGGTGGTCGATGTCTTTTTTCGTGACCAGCTCGGTAAAGGCGAAAAGCATCTCCTGGTTGCGGCCGGGGAAGAAGCGTGCCAGGGGCAGCCCGCCGCCGATGTTCCGCTCGGCAAGGGCCCTGTAGACGGCGTCCGCATCCACGGGAAGCTTCAGGGCGAACTCCTGGAAAAACGTCGCGCTCGAGACCGCCTCCACGCCCTCGAGCCCGGTCAGGACGCCGTGGGCGTAGTGGGCCAGGCGGGCGCTGGCCTCGGCCACCTTGCGGATGCCGTGAGATCCGAGGAAGGCCAGGTACATGGCCCCCCTGAGTGAGCACAGGCCCTGGTTGGTGCAGATATTGCTGGTCGCTCTCTCTCGGCGAATGTGCTGCTCCCGGGTCTGGAAGGTCAGCACGTAGCCGCGCCTGCCATCGCTGTCGACCGTCTCGCCAACGATTCTGCCGGGCACCTTTCGAACGTGTTTCTGCAAGGTGGTGAAGAAGCCGAAGGTCGGACCGCCGAGGTTCGGCGAATTGCCCAGCTGCTGCCCGTCACCGATGGCGATGTCCGCTCCGTAGGCTCCGGGGTCCTTCAGCACTCCCAGCGAGATCGGGTCGACGATGGAGATGAGCAGTGGACGGTCCGGCGGCTTTTCAGCGCCTTCCAGCCCACAGCCCAGCAGCTTGCCGGCATTTTCCATCGGCTCGATGAGGCCGAAAAAATTCGGGTTCTGGAGGACCACGGCCAGCACGTCGTCGCCATCCTCCTCGAGGGTGCGGGCGATCGAGTCCATGGCGGTCAGGTCATTCTCGAGCCCTATTGTCCTGGCCTCTACCGGATGGTCCGCCAGGTAGGTGTCCAGCACTCGCCGGTACTCGGGGTGTACGGCTTCGGACACGAGGACCTTATTGCCCTTGCGGCGGACCGCATAGGCCATGAAGACGGCCTCGGCAAGGGCCGTACCGGCGTCGTACATCGATGCGTTCGAGATCTCCATTCCCGTCAACTGGCAGAGCATGGTCTGGTATTCCATGATGGCCTGCAGGGTGCCCTGGCTCACCTCCGCCTGGTAGGGAGTGTAGGCCGTGTTGAATTCACCCCTGCTGGAGAGGGCGTCGATGGCGGCCGGGATAAAACGCTGGTAGGTTCCTGCCCCCAGGAACGATGGCCTGTTGTCCATGCGGGCGTTGCGGTCCGCCATGGCGCCCAGCTCTCTGATGATCTCGGGTTCGCTTGCGCGCTCCGGCAGCTCGAGCTCTCGCCCGAGCCGGAGCTCTTCGGGTATGGAGGTGAAGAGCTCTTCGATGCTCGCGAGGCCGAGCACCTCGAGCATGTTCTCGCGATCCCGGGCTGTATGTGGGAAATAGGCCATCAGCTGGTCTTGTGAATACGCGTTCGTGGAGAAGAGTCCGTCACGGATTCAGTGTTCCTTTTCTTTTGCGAGCAGCTCCTCGTATTGTTCGAGGTCGATAAGTTCCGAAGCCTCATCCGGATTGGAGATGCTGATCCTGATCATCCAGCCGGCCCCGAACGGGTCGGCTGCCAGTGGTTGGAGATCGTCGGCGAGCTCCGCGTTGACCTCGACAATCTCGCCGCTGAGTGGAGCAAAGAGCTCGCTGGCGCTCTTGGTTGATTCAATCTCTCCGAACGCGTCTCCCCTGCCGAGCGTGGCTCCGCATTGGGGAAGGTCGACAAAGACGAGGTCTCCGAGCTGCTCCACTGCGTGATCGGTGATGCCGACAGTGACGGTGCCATCTTCGATGCGGGCCCATTCATGGCTCGGAGAATATTTGAGATCTGCCGGTCGAGTCATTTGCTGTACCTCCGGATCTGGATCTGAAGTGGAGCTTCTCAACAGTCCCTTCAGCTGGTCACTTCTTCCCGGTTCGCGTCAAGGTGCGCAGGACGGCCGCCTGGCCTGGAAGCCGGGGCGGCCCCGTATTTTCAGACTGTCTTTTTCCTTTTTCTTGAGAAAAAAGGCAAGTGTTCGAGTCGCAGTTTCTCGCGTTTTCCTCTCAGGTCGACCTCCGGCTCCGGGGCCTGGCCGCCGGCGAGCCTGTCAAGGTAATCGCAGTCGAGATAGCCCATGGCGATCGGCTCCTGGATGGTCGGGGAGGGGGCGCCGCTGGTGATCCTTCCCACCTTCTCATCCCCGGCGTAGATCTCCATTCCAGTGCGGGCGATGCGGCGGCTCTCGACGATGAATCCGCAGAGCTTCTCACGCGGTCCCGTCTCCTTGATCTCCCGCAGCTTCTGCTGTCCGGGGAAGGGAGTCTCCTTGTCGAGCTTGACGGCGAAGCCGAGCCCGGCGCAATAGGGGTTCGTGGTCTCGTCGATGTCGTTGCCGTAGAGGGGCATCCCTGCCTCGAGCCGGAGAGTGTCCCTGGCGCCGAGGCCTATGGGAGCGGTTCGATTGCCGCCGGTTTCGAGCAGCTGCCGCCAGAGCCGCACTCCGGGGTCCCCTGCGAGGTAGAGCTCGAGGCCATCTTCCCCGGTATACCCGGTTCGGGCGGCGAGGACAGGCTCCGATTCGTACTGCGCGGAGATGATCTGGTAGTAGCCCAGGTTGTCCCAGGCGTTTTCGGGGGCCTCCAGCAGGGGGATGGTGCAGGCAAGGGCGTCGGGCCCCTGGATGGCGATCATCGCTTCGCTTCGCGTCAGGTCTTCAAGCTCCGCCTCCCGTCCATCGCGGTGGCTCGTCATCCAGTCGATAATCTTCGTGGTATTCGAGGCGTTTACGACCAGCAGGAACGACTCCTCGAGCCTGTAGACAATCGCGTCATCGAGGATCGTGCCGTCCTCCTGGCAGAACAGGGTGTAGCGGGCATTCCCGGTCTCGATGGCGGCTGTATCGTTGGTGATGAGGGCCTGGAGCCATTCCTCGGCCTGCGGCCCGCTGATCGCCAGGCGTCCCATGTGGCAGAGGTCGAAGAGCCCCGCGCTCTCGCGCACCTGCTGGTGCTCCTGGGGGATGGAGGTATAACGCACCGGCATCTCCCAGCCATGAAAGTCAATCAACATGGCTCCGAGGCGCTTGTGTTCTTCGTATAGAACCGTACGTTCAGGTTCGTTTGTCACTCACGGTACCCCAGGTTCCTGATGCCTCAGCCAGGCTGTTGTCGCTGTCCTGGGCCGAGCGGGAGCTGCCTCAAAAGTCGAAGTCGTCGTCTTCAACCTTTTTCTTGTCGACCTTCTTCTTGTCTTCACCTTCGTCTTCGCTTTCACCTTCGCCCTCGGGGACGGTCGGATCCGGCTCGGGTTCTTCTTCAGGTTCCTTTTTCGAGCCTTCCTCTTTCTTGACGCCCAGCTTGTCGCGGAGCATACGGACGGCTGCCTGCTTGTCAAGGAAACCGCAGATCTTCAATTTGCGAATCCTGAATTTGACGTCTTTCCACTGGAAGCCGACAAGTCCGCTCTGGTTGAGCCTCTTCGCCTTGATCCTGTTGGCAAGCTCGTCGGATCCGCCCGCATCGTAGGTGGCTCGAAGCTCTCCGCCACCCTCGGCCTTGTCCATATCGAGCTCGACGATCCAGTTCACCGGGCGGGTCTTGGTGTGCCAGTAGTTCGCGGTGCTGCCCGGCTTGCCCTGCATCTTTTTCCAATTGGGCGGGGAGGAGCCCTTGATGCTGCCGATATCCAGGAAGTTGGTGCGGTAGCGGGATTTCTTGTTGTTGTTGAAGCAGACGATCGCTCCCCAGTCTCCCTTGCCCGTCATGGTCAGGATATTGAAGGTCCAGGACATTCGGACCTTGTACTTGAAGGGCAACGGGAAGAGAACCATCCCGAGAGTGTTTCCATCCATGGAGATCTGCGCTTCATCCGGGATGTCGGTGCCGCCTAGGAGCATCTGCGGATCAACGAAGGAGACGTGAGCCTTGGAGGTCCTCAGCTTGATGAGTTCTTTCCCGAGCTCCTGCCCATTGGTGTAGTCGAGTATGACGCCGCCGGTGTCAGGGTCGTAATTGGCTTTGCTGGAGAGCTCGTGAAGGTTCTCGATCTGGAAGGCCTCATCCTCGTCATCAAGTTCCTGGGGGAAGAGGGTAGGGTCGATTCCCGCGACGCACGTGGGGCTGAGGGTGGTGGCCACAATGCCCCCTGTTGGAGGCAGCCCGGTTCCGGGCGGGCGCGGGGTTGTCCCCGGCGGCGGCGGCGCCGTTCCCGGCGGGGGCGGAGGCGGCAATCTTCCTGGCCCGGTGCGGGCCGCGAGCTCCAGCTCTTCTTTGCGCCGGCGGGC
>JAKUSY010000098.1 GCA_022451445.1 Planctomycetota bacterium | reverse complement strand
ACAGGCGGGTGAAGTCCACGTCGATCGTGGTGACACAAGATCTTGATTGTGCCAGAAAGGTGTCCTGTAGATGGTGCTACCTCTCCGGGGGAAGGATCCTCGCGGAGGGAACGCCCGACGAGCTCTTTGAGAGCGACAGCGAGGAGGTGAGGAGCTTCCTGCGGGATATTTCAGTTAACCAGGGAACCGATTCCCAGGCCACCGGGCCCGGGGCAATCACCAGCGGGAGGGAATAGCCGGGATGAAAAGAACCACCAAGACAAGCGCCCTCAACGTAGGGTTCGTTATGTTTGTGGCGACGGTGATCGTCATCATCGCCCTTTTCTGGGTCGGCTCCGGGGCCGGGATCTTCCAGCGGCAGGCCCAGTATCACTTCATGTGCCCATCCACCAGCCGGCTGAAGGATGGGTCCAGGGTCTATCTCTCCGGCGTACCGGTCGGAAAGGTGGAGGACATCGACTTTGTGGACGACCTGAGCATCAGCTCCGTCAAGGTCACTGTCTCCGTGGCGGAGAGAATCAGCAGCAGGATCAGGAAGGACTCCTCCGTGTCGCTGCAGAGCGATGGCCTGCTGGGAGATGTCTCGGTGCATATCAGCATGGGAACCTCCGATAGAGAGGATCTCCCGTTCGGTGAAGAGATCAGGTACCAGCCCACCTCTCCAATCGAAGAGTTTGTCGGGGCCGAGTTCACGGGGACAGCCAGTGACGTCCTTCGTGAGCTGGTGGTGGTGCTCAAGCAGATAGAGAGCGGGAAGGGGACTGTCGGAAAGCTGTTGCGGGATCCCGAGCTCTACGACAGCCTCAACACTTTCTTCAAATCGCTCGACACCCTGACCGCCAAGCTGGAGCAGGTGGCTACCGACCTGGGCACCTTCGCAGACGCCGTTCGGGGCCAGGAGGGGGTTCTCGGCAAGCTGCTCTATTCGAAAGAGTACGAGCGGGACCTCAGCCGTGTCATCTCCAGCTCAGCGGAGATTGCCACCAGGTTTGAACAATCCTTGAAGGCCTCCGGCGACAAGAGATCGGTGGTGAGCAGGCTGCTTCTTGACGAGGAGTTAGGGGGACGGCTTGACGGGGCGGTAACGAAGATCGAGGAGGGCTCCAAATCACTCGCTCTCGTGCTTGGGATGCTCGAGCGTGGAGAGGGATCGGTTGGCCAGCTGTTGCATGATTCGACAATCGCCGCCAGCATCAAGGATCTCTTCCTCGGCGTCCAAGAGCTCGGGTATATGCGAAACATCATCCAGAATGCCGAGTTGCAGGGTCGCGAGGCGAAGTCAGGGGATTATCGCGCCTCGGCCATGGCGAGGCTCGAGGCCTCCCGGGCCAGGATGCTCGCCCGGATTAACGTGCCCGGTGATGGGGAGGGCGAAAAGGAGAAACAGGATGATGCCGCGCCCGAGAAAAAAGAGCCGCCCCGGGCGGAAGACGGTGGTGGGGGTCCGGATGGAGCTGTGCCGGAATGATGCCGAAGGCTCCCGGTTTTATTTCAGTCCTGGCGTTCCTGCTGCTGGTTAACGGCTGCAGTGCCCTCGTTCAGCCGGACAGGGAATACGCGAACAACCAGGGTGTCATTGAATATACGGCCAGGGCGGCCGCTTATTCTGTCGATGGAGATTCCTACCTGTTGCAGCGAATCGAAATCGAGTGGGACACGGCGACCTTCTATTATGCCGGGGTGTCCGATCCCCGTGAAGATGCCTGGGTGCTGCGCTTCTCGCCCAAGTCAAGCGAACAGGACCCGGTCGCTCTCGAAGATGTCTACTCCCATCTCACCCTGATCGAAGGCCTGCGGGACGATTTTAAGGTTGGCGCGGATGAGGAGGACCTCGTCGGCGAATCCAGTCTGCGCCACGTCTCCTACAGCTACCAGTCCAAGAGCCGCGACAGCGAGGGAAAGGCTGTTCGGGGCCACGGCATCATCGCTGTCTATTCCACCAGGCGCGATGACCTGCCGGTGGTCTACGCCATGAAGATAGAGGCTGTCGGTCGCAAGGCGCACTATACCCGCAAGGCCCTGGCGCCCTTCCTCAGGCCGATACCCCAGTCCTAACCCTGGTCCGTGCCGCCATCTCCCGGATCCGTCTCCCGAAGGCGCTTCCTGAAGCTGTCGAGGCGCCCCGGCTTCGGTCGCATCCATTTCCCCCGAGTGGTCCTGTGACGGACCGTCTCCGGGGGGTAGACGATACTGGTGATATGGAGTCCGGCATCGTTGAAGATGTGGACCCGGTTTCTCGGGCCGAGCACGATCCATGTATTCTCCTCGACATCCCGGTAGATGGAGCTTTCCTTCGCTCCGAGGGCATCGGAGAGGGCCTTTGAGGATGGCCGTGCCTTGTTCCTGTGTCGGGTCTCGGAGTGCTGTGTCCTGCGGGTCTGCTGGCGGTAGATCCTCTCGATGTTGCGTGAGAGGCGCCGAAGCGTGTCCAGGACCCGCCGCTGTTTTTCTCTGCCCCGTCTTCTTTTCGACAGGGAGCTGACGTCGATGTCGCTGAGATGCCGGGCCGCTTTCCTGATCGAATCGAGCAACCGCGGACCCTCGAATTCTTCGACCGACCGAAGACCGCTCCTGCCGTCGGGCAGGTGGCCGATGATGTTCAAGGAGACAGGCCCCCTGCCGCTTCCCGCCTGCACAGCCTGCAGGCTGAGGGCGTAGTGGTTCGCAGCGCGGCGGGAATCTTTCCCGGCGCTGAGGTAGCCCACGATCGTTTGCCCCAGGATACGGTAGACTCCCGAGCGCTTGCCGTAGGTCGCGAGCTGGCCGTCCGCCAACTCGCGGCCGCTTTGCACCAGGGTAAGGGTGGCCGGGGTGTTTCGATGGAGCAGGTCGATGCGAGGGTCGCCGCGCTGCAGGAGGATGCTGGTGAGCTCGTTCCACTCGGGCTGCCCGGTCGGACTGTAGCCCACAAAGGCCTGCCGGGGACTGGCCGGCTCTGAATGGGCGCAATCGACGCTTCAGCACAAGTGGCAATAGACCTTCCCGGTAGGGAATACGGCTGAGCGATCGGCGATTTCTTCCGCCCTCCTGCTCAGCTGGGATTCGAGAAAGCTGGCGGGGGCCGGTCCTTTTTTCAGGGTGGGATTGTCGAGGTGGAGGTCAAGTTTCACCTGCGAACTGTCGGGTGTCTTTCCGTCGACCCCTGTGCTGGTCCTTCGCCGGTTGACGAGCTCGTAAAAGATCTCCGCGAGCTCCCGCTCGATTTCCAGGAGGCGTTTCCGGCCATTATCGGGCCCGGGGGCCGGGGGCTTGCCGGGGGATGATGCTGAAGAATCCTTCAGGGGCATGGTCGTTTCTCCAAAGCTCTTGTTTCGAGATCCTGGATTGCCTCCACTTTACCGTCCGGAGGCTGTCAAGTAAACGCGACAGGTCGCGCGGCGGCGCGGACCCTTACATCTTGCAGACGAACCGGCATACCTTTAGACTTCCAATCCATGCGACGATTGGTGGTTATCCTGAGCTTGTTCCTGGGCCTGGGCTGCGCGGCATCTCCGGTTTCCGGGGAACCCGCGAAAACGCTCGAGCAGCTGGTCAAAGACCAGGTAAAGAAATCCGGCGCCAAGTCCAGCCTGGTCGGCATCGCGGTCATCGGCCACAAGGGCAAACTCCGCGTTCTGATCAACGCGGACAAGCCGCTGAAGCCTGCCTCCAATATGAAGATCTTCACCACGGTGACGGGGCTCGAGCTGCTTGGCGCCGATCACCAGTACTCCACTCGGCTCATCTCCACCGGGGCGCTGGAGAAGGGAGCCATCGTCGGTGACATGATCGTTCGCGGCACCGGGGATCCGAATATCTCGGGGCGGTTTCACGATGGCGACCCGGTGTTTCTTTTTCGGCACTGGGCCAGGAAACTGAAGGAGCTCGGCCTCCGGGAGATCTCGGGCAACCTGGTCGCGGATGATTCCTACTTCGACAATGTCAGGTTCCTCGCGGGCTGGAATCCGAAGGATCGGGGGAAACCGTTCAGCGCCCAGGTGAGCCCCCTCAGCCTGAACGACAATTGCGTCGAGATCAGGGTCGTCCCCGGCGCGGTTGGCAAGCCGGCGAAGGTAGAGTTGTCCCCCGCGAGCTCCTTTGTCACTGTTTCCGGAGCTCCCGGGACGGTCTCGGGAAAGAAGGCGGCGGTGATTGCCGGGTCAGTCGACGGCAAAAAGATCTCCATCAAGGGGACGATAGGAACCGGTGCGAAGGAGTGGCGCTCCGGTCCGATCGCGATTGATGACCCCGCTCTCTTCTTCGTTCACTCGTTCGCGGCTGTCCTGAAGAAAGAGGGTATCAAGCTTCGTGGGGACATCGTCCGGCTGGGGGAAGTGGATGTGCCCGGCGGCGGCTCGGTCCCGGGGAAGACCGTTTCCGCTGTCGAGAAAATCCTGCTCGAGCACAATTCACGGCTGGAGGTCGATATTCCGGTGATCAACAAGGGGAGCCAGAATCTTCACGCCGAGCTGCTCCTTAAAACGGTCGGCAAGAAAATTAAGGGAGAGGGCAGTGTTGCCGGTGGTGGTAAGGCTGTTTCCAGGATGCTTGACAACCTGGGGATTGCGAAGAAGGGACTGGTAGTCGCTGATGGTTCCGGCCTTTCTCACAACAATAGGGTAACCGCCCGGCAGCTCGTGTCGATCCTGAATGGGGTTCGTTCGAAGCCGTATTACGAGTTGTTCTGGAAGTCGCTTCCGGTGGCGGGGGTCGATGGCACCTTGAAGAAGCGCTTTCTCTCTCAGAAACCGCTGGTTGGTAACGTTTTCGCCAAGACTGGCTATATCAACGGTGTATCGGCGCTTTCGGGTTTTGTGCAGAAGGGGAAAACAATCTGGAGTTTCTCTATTCTCTGTAATTCTCTCCCAGGAAAAAGCGTGAGCAAGGCCAAGCACCTGCAGGAACACATCGTGAAGATCCTTCACTCTTCCATGCCGTGAGAGGGTGAACAGGCCGCTTTCTGATCTGTTTTTCGGGCAGAAAACCCCCACAGGAAACCATTTTTCTTTGGGTCCGCTCTACAGGAGCGTTAAAATCATTTTACATCTTAGGCAATCTTGTCAAAGTTGCCTTATCTTATGGCAGGACAATAGATTACCCTGCCAGCCAGGAAGATTTCCCCCTCCGGCAGGGCCCCTTGGCAGGTCCTCTCGTGGACTTTCGCGGGGAAATAGTGCTGCTAATTCCGACTTTTCTTAGTGACCCCCAGCTATGAGCGGTAAACCACTTGAAAAAGGTGCCGGCGGCGGCCGCAAGCGGCCCAAGCTGATAGTTGCGGAAAATGGCCATCAGCTGGTGCTCCAGCTTGATCAGCGGATTACGACAATCGGGCGTTCGCATGACAATACAGTCGAGATTGACGACGTCAGCAGCTCCCGTCTGCATTGCCAGATCGAGCGAAAAGACGGCGGGTACGAGATTGTCGATCTCAAGAGCCGCAATGGGACGGTGGTCAACGGCGTCCTGGTTCTCCGCAAGGAGCTGCGCCCTGGAGATTGCATAGAGATCGGCAAGACCCAGGTCTTCTTTGAGCACATCTCGCAGGAGTACGCTGACGAGACCATCGACCTGACGACGGACTATTTCCTGGAGCCCCTCGAAGGGCTGGATGAGGAAAATCAGCTCAGTGTGCTGAAGAACGAGCGGGAGATCTTTCTCAAGCTCATGGAGATCAATCGCAACCTCAATTCGAAGGTCGTGCTCGACGATCTTCTCGGGTTGATCGTGGATACGGTGGTCGAGGTCACGAGCGCGGAGAGGGGTTTCTTTCTCCTTGCCGGCGAAAAGGAGCTGGAGGTCAGGGCGGCCCGGAATATGGACGGTGAGACGGTCAAGGATCCCCAGCTCAAGTTTTGCAGGGGGATCGCCGAGGACGTCATCGATTCCAGGAAGCCGATGTGCTCCGACAACGCGATGAACGACAGGCGCTTCCGCGCCCTCGCGACGGTCAAGGAGCTCAACCTCAAGTCTGTTCTCTGCGTTCCGCTGGCCAATGATGATTCCGTCCTTGGCGCCATCTCCGGGGACAATCGTTTTGACGAAAACGCCTTCACCAGCAACCACCTCAGGTGGCTCGAGATGGTCGCTCACCAGGCCGCGTTCGCCATTCGTAACGCCCAGCTTTTTGACGAGAACATATCGCGGTCGGAGGCGCTCAAGCAGACCCAGCGCAGCCTCGAGAGAGCGAATGCCCAGCTCGAGGAGAACGTGATGAAGAAGACGCTGCAGCTCGAGGAGGCGATCAAGCTGCTCCCGGAGGACCAGCCTGCGGGATTCAAGTATGACTACAGCAAGATCATTACGCGCAGCCCCAAGATGTTCGAGATCTTCAGGATCATCGACAAGGTTTCGGAATCCGCTGTGCCGGTCCTCATCCTTGGCGAGAGTGGAACCGGCAAGGAGCTGGTCGCCGGGGCGCTCCATGAGAACGGGCAGCGCTCAGAGGAGGAGTTTGTCAGCGAGAATTGCGCGGCCATCCCGATGAACCTCATGGAGAGCGAATTCTTCGGGCATGTCAAGGGAGCCTTCACCGGCGCCACCAGCGAGAAGAAAGGACTCTTCGAGAACGCCGACAAGGGCACGCTGTTCCTCGACGAGATCGCCGACATGCCCGGGGACATGCAGACCAAGCTGCTCAGGGTGCTGCAGGAGGGGGAGATCCGCAGGGTTGGCGGCAAGGAAGTCATCAACGTGGATGTGCGGGTCATCTCGGCCACGAACAAGAATATCTTCGACATGGTTCGAAAGCAGGAGTTCCGGGAGGATCTTCTCTACAGGATCAACGTGATCACGATCACCCTGCCGCCTCTTCGAGAGCGCCGGGAGGACATCCCCCTGCTGATCGATTTCTTCCTCGAGAGGATCGCCGAGCGCTCCTCTGAGAAGAAGAAGTCACTCGACAGGGAAACCGTCCAGGCCATGTATCAGCACGATTGGCCCGGCAATGTGCGCGAACTGGAAAACGAGATAGAGAGGTTCGCGGCTCTTGGCGGTGATGTCATCGAGCCGCAGCTGTTGAGCCCCAGCATCCAGGCCAACGGCAGCAAGCCGGGCCTGTCCGCCGACGGTAAGCCCCTGAAGGATATCGTTTCCAGGACGGTTGAGGATGTTGAGCGCCGGGTGATTTACGCAGCGCTGGCCGACACCAACTGGAAGAAGAGCAAGACCGCTGAGATGCTCGGCATCTCGCGGCCTACCCTGGATGCGAAAATACTCAAGTACGCTTTGAAATGGGAGCCCGGCGCTGAGCCGGGTTTAAATAGCAGGAACTGAGGAAGCCCCTGCGCAGGGAGTGAGCTGTTGGCTATCAAGCTGTTCATACAGAAAGACGGAGAGAAACCCAGGGAGCTGGATTTCGATGGTCCCGTCGTTCACATCGGGCGTGGAGATGACAACCATCTCGTGGTCGATGATGCCCGCTCGTCCAGGAAACATTGCAGTGTTTCGGAAACTCCCCAGGGCGCCGTTCTCGAGGATCTCGGCAGCTCGAACGGGACCCGCTACAAGGGGAAGCCGGTTACGCGGAGCCTCCTGAGCCCCGGGGATAAGTTCGAGATCGGCTCCACCGGGTTCTTCTTCGACAGGATCTCAGATGTGGAGGACGCTCCTCCAGCCCCGCAGATGAACGATGATTCCGCAAGCTCGTCCGGGGAACCCCTCCTCGATCCGGCGCCGGCTGAAACAGGGAGTGGAGGGGAAGAGGTCTCGCTTGAGTTTGAAGAGGTGGAGCTTCCGGACCCCGGCGGAGATCCGCAGGAGATTTCTTCCGCGGGCTCGGGGGGGAGCGAGGAGGCTCTGCCCGAGCTCGGAGAGGCCGGCGACAAGGGCCAGGAGCCGGCCGATATGCAGGCTTCGGCCGAGGGCTCGATCCTCTCTCTCCAGCAGGTGGTCGGTGAGCTCGAGAAGTCCGATATCAGCGTCCAGAGTCTTCCCTTCTCGATCGGGCGCAGCTCGAGTTGCGATCTCAGCCTGAATGACCAGCGGGCCTCCGGTCATCACGCCGAGATAGTGGAAAAGGATGGCGTCCTGGCTGTCGTCGATCTCGGCAGCAAGAACGGCGTCCTGGTGGATGAAAGGAAGGTCAAGAATGCGGGTGTCATCGGTGATGGTAGCAGGTTCTCCATAGGCTCTCATATTTTCGACGTCCGGATCGAGGATCCCAGGCTGAAGCAGATCTCGACCGCGAAAGCCGACAGGCAGATGGCGAAGCGGGACGAGGTGCTGGGCAAGGGTGAGGCGGCTGATGCGATCAAGCTGAATGTCGATATTGACTCTCTCGGCCAGGGTGGTCCTCTGCAGCAGCTGTTCTCGGTCGTGGCGCTGGTGATCATCGTCGGTTTCATCGCCTATTTCTGTATCGATGTAGCCAGTCGGGTTCTCAAACCCACAGTGGATCCGGTGGCGGAGGCCAACAGGATTGGTAATTGGTCGTTTGAAGACTCCACCCCCGAGGCCGCCAGTGAGGCCACGGTGGTCGGCTGGAAGGCCAGGGGAGGCGCCAGGGTCAGGCGAGTGAAGGACAGGGGTATTCGCGGCGGTCATTACGCGCTGGAGCTCGTTGGTGATTCGTCCGGAGACGCCGCGTCGATCTATTCCGCCGCCCAGGAGAAGATTGCCCGAGTTCATCGGTCGTCTGCCGGTGAGGGTGGTTTGTTCCTGCTCGAAGGTTTCGTGACCAATCGAGGCGCTTTCCTTGCGGGGCTGATGGTCGAGTGGCTTCGCGATGAGGGAGACGGTGAAAAACTGGTCGGTCGCAGCTTTTCGGCCCCGGTCAGGGGAGCCGGTGGCGGCGAGGGAGCACTCGATGGCAGCCAGGTCATCAGGGCGCCGGCGGGGGCCGCCTCCGCTCGCATCTCCTGTTTCCTGATGGGTCCCGGGACGGCGTTTTTTGACAAGGTCTCCTTCGATCCCGTGCAAGTCGAGGGAGGAGAGGCCGCATCCGTGGGTGGTGTTGCCCACCGGGAGAAGAAGGCGGAAGACACTCCCGAGCCCATTATC
>JAKUSY010000097.1:5476-9018 GCA_022451445.1 Planctomycetota bacterium | reverse complement strand
CGATGGGAACCTCGATTCCGTGCTCACCAACGCCGCCGGCTGCGGGTCGGGGATCAAGGAGTATCCGGCTCTCTTCAGGGGCTCAGAGCGGGAGGAGGCGGCGCGGCGGTTCAGTTCCAGGGTCGAGGACATCTCCGTTTTCCTCGACAGGATCGGCCCGCTCCCTCCGCCCGCCCTCGAGCGTCCGCTGCGGGCGGCCTACCAGGATGCCTGCCACCTGTCCCATGCCCAGGGGGTCAAGCGACAGCCGCGCCGCCTGCTGGAGTTGATTCCGGGGCTGGAGCTGGTTCCCGTCCCGGATGCTGATTCCTGCTGCGGCTCCGCCGGCATCTACAATATCGAGCAGCCGGACCTCGCCCGCGAGATCGGCGACAGGAAGGTGAACACCCTGCTTGAGACCGGGGCCGACCTGGTCGTCTCGGGCAATATAGGCTGCATGATGCAGCTTCAGAGCAGGCTGCGTGAGGGTGGAAGAAAGCTGCCGGTCCTTCATACTGTGGAGGTGCTGGATCTCGCCTACCGGGGGTTGCTGGGCAATGTCCGGGCTGGCGCAGGCTCAGGTGCGTAGGGCGTTCAGTCGGGGGACTGAAGGAGATTGCCTTCGAGGATTCCCCCCAGGAGGCCGGTTTCTTCCAGTAGCGGCCAATGATCGAATTCTCCGCTCAGGATGGTCGCGTTTTCAGAGAGCTTGTCGAGGTCGCCGATGGATTGCAGGGCGGCCAGGATGCCCGGGCCGTTCAGGGCGTAATCTTTCGTTCCCTGGATGACGGTCACTTTTTTCCCGGAGCCCATCAACAACTCGCGCAGCGAGTTCTGATCGTGGTTGCAGAGGCATGGGCCCTCTAGGGACCTGCGGTAGCTCTCGTAGGCGACTCTCCGGGAGCTGAACAGGTCCGGCATGCCAAGCACCATGGCACGGGCCTCCGGAAGGGCATTTTGCATCAGCGTTTTGCAACCGATGGTGCGTGTCAGGAAGCGGGCCGGGTATTGGGAGAGCGGGATGGCAAGCAGGACACCGGCGATGCGTGTGGAGAAGCCCACGAAGTCGCTCCAGGCCGCGGCGGAGGAGATCGCCAGGTCGGGCGCCCCGGAATTTTTTTCCGCATCCCAGAGCGGCCGGGAGAGGAAGGTGGCGGCTCCCCAGGAGTGTCCGATCACGACCTTGGTTGAATCTGCGGGCAGGGAGTCGTAGGCCGCCTTGAGGCGATAGGCGTAGAGATCGTTGTCAGGGATGATGCCCTGTTCCTTGTCCCCGGGGTGGTAGCCGGGGGGGAGGACCGAGGTGATGCGAATGGAGAATTCTTGAAGACTCCTCTGCGAGGGACCCTCAGCAGCGGCATCGGCCTTGAGCCGTCCGGCAATCGCCCTGGCGTATGCGGACCCCTCGAAAATTCCCGGTACTACGAGGATGTCGAGTCTCCTCGCTCCGGAGCCGAGCTCTGTTATTTCCTCGAGGTAATTCATCCCATTGTTGCCGGCACTGATTTTTTCCGGAATCGATTCGCGGAGTGATTTTACATCCGGACAGCTATGACATGAAAACGAAAGCAGAGCGCAGGCTAATGTTGCCGTCAAAGAGAGCGATCTTCCATTTGGGTTTATCACGACACCTTCATCTTCCGGTCGTCCTCCGGGTTCTGATCTTGTGAGAGGATTCCCTCTGGATGTCGAGGTCATCCGCGGCCGGCTTCTGGATGCTCGCCTGGGGTTTGATTTTAATACCAGGGGCGGGAAAAAAC
This sequence comes from Planctomycetota bacterium, assembly GCA_022451445.1. GTDB lineage: Bacteria > Planctomycetota > UBA8108 > UBA8108 > UBA8108 > UBA8108. The sequence goes on along the minus strand of JAKUSY010000097.1, from coordinate 7,279 downwards.
CAGTCTGCGGGTCTCTCTCGGAGGACAAAGAGTTGTCTTGTCAGGAGCCCTCGGTTATTTTCTCCTCCTGTATAATTTTTTCTACGTTTCCGGGTTCACCTTTTCAGGGTTTGACGGGCTGTGACTCCTCCAGACACATCGACAGGAAAGACGGAAGACAGGCCTGCGGATGCCCGCACGGCTCTCGACGCTCATGTCCGGGAGATCATCGAGTGGCATTTCAATCCCGAGACGGGCTGTCCTTTCTGGCTCAAACAGGCCGACAAGCTCGGCTGGGATCCGCGCGAGGAGATTACCGCCTTCGCTGACCTGAAGAAGTTTTCTCTTTTTGAGGATGACTGGCTTCGTGGAGGCCCTGTGCGCCGCTGGTTGCCGAAGGGATATGAGAAAGAGCCGGCCTTCGTCTTCGAGACCGGAGGTACCACGGGCATTCCCAAGAGCAGGCTGGTCGTTAACGATCATCGCATCGACTATGAGATGTTCAGCGACACCCTGCCGGAGGAACATTTTCCCAGGGGGGCGAACTTTTTGATGCTGGGGCCTTCGGGGCCAGGAGGCTGCGGCTTGCGGTGGAACATCTCTGCCAGTATCGCGGCGGTATCTGTTTCTGCGTCGACCTCGACCCACGCTGGGTCATCAAGCTGATCAGGAAGCGGTGGATGGATCAGCTCGAAGCGTACAAGGATCATGTCATCGAGCAGGCGATCACCCTCCTGCAGGCGGGCCATGACATCCAGTGCATGTTCACGACGCCGAAATTGCTCGAGGGGCTCGCCTTCGAGCTCGAGCGGCGGGGTACCAGCCTCGAGGAGCTCGGTATCAGGGGGATCTTTTCCGGCGGGACCGAGTTCACTCCGCAGTGGACCCGGTTCGCCAGCGAAGAGCTCCTTGGTGATATCTACATGACTCCGACCTACGGCAATACCCTGATGGGGCTGGCCTGTTCGAGGCCGGTGACCCCCGTGGATGATTACAAGATCGTCTATTACGCGCCCCAGCCCAGGGCCGTGATCGAGGTTGTCTCCTTTGACGATCCCGGCGAGGTCGTTCCCTACGGAGAGACCGGCCGGGTGAGGCTGACAACGTTGACGAAAGAGTTCTTCGTTCCCGGCTTCCTCGAGAGAGATGAGGGTGAGCGGGAGGAGCCTTATGATGATTATCCATGGGACGGTATCAGCGGAGTGCGGCCGTTCCGCGAATTCGCCGCGGCGACGACGGTGGGGGTCTATTGAGAGATGATCGCCGGTTTCAGCAACCTGGAGCTTCAATCCGAGGGACTTGAACAGGGTTGAATATTCCTATCCTGCGCTGGGGCGCTCCTTATGAGAGTCTCGATAAGGAAGAGGTCTTCCATTTCATAACGGGAGAGCCGGTGGCCAGGGTCAGCCAGGCCAATACCGGGCTGCTGGCCAGGGACATGCGCAAGGTCGAGAGGGCGCGTGAGTGCCTGCGTGAAATCCCGGCGGCAGACCTGATCGAGATGATGAAGAAGGCGGCGGGCCTCTATCTCGACGAGGCGCTTCCGATGGGCGACGGTGTGCAGACTCCGGATGACTTTGCCAGGCAGCAATCATCCACGACCGGGCTTCCCGAGCATATGTGCAAGGCCAACATGAAGAAGAATCACTTTGTGCTGACCAATATGGACAAGATGCTCGACGCGCTCACCAGGGGACTGGATCTCGACATCCTGACCCGGGGGTACGGAGTCGAGGAGCGCGGGGTGGTCGTGAGCTACCAGGCCCAGACCTCGGCGCTGGGGATGGTTCTTCCCTCCAACTCGCCCGGTGTACATCCTCTCTG
>JAKUSY010000097.1:0-5466 GCA_022451445.1 Planctomycetota bacterium | reverse complement strand
TCCGATCGGTCGCGTCCTCAAGCCCGGGCCGCAGGAGCCATGGACACCCTACCGCATGGCGGCGGCCTTCGCGCAGGCGGGGATCCCGGCCGAGGCTGTCGGGATCTACCCCGGCGGAGCGGCGATGGGAGCGGAGGTCGTCAGCCAGTGTCGGCGGACCATGATCATCGGCGGTACACCGACGGTAGCCGCCTACGAGGGCAATCCCAAGGTGCAGGCTCACGGTCCCGGGTTCAGCAAGGTCATCTTTGGCGATGACCTGGTCGATGATTGGGAGAAGTACATCGATCTCATCGCCGACAGCGTTTATCTCAACAGTGGCCGCGGCTGCATCAACTGCTCCGGGGTCTGGGCCTCACGTCATACCGAGGAGATCGCCCAGGCCATAGCCGAGAGGATCGGGCCGATCGAGGTGAAGCCGCCTGAAGATCCCGAGGCGCTTCTGGCGGCCTTCACGGTGCCGGGAATGGCCCAGGCACTCTCGGGGATGATCGATGCGGATCTCAAGGAGACCGGTGTCGAGGACATGACGGCCGGGTTCGGCTGCCGGCTTGAGGAGATGGAGCGCTGCGCGTACCTGCGGCCGACGGTTCTCCATTGCGACTCGCCGGCCAACGCGGCGGCTTCCAAGGAGTATATGTTCCCCTTCTGCACGGTGGTGAAGTGTCCGCAGGAAGAGATGATTCTCAAGATGGGCCAGACCCTGGTCTGCAGCGCGATCACAGAGGACCAGGCCTTTGCCGACCGGCTGGTTGTCGCTCATCATATCGACCGGCTGAATATCGGTCCGATTCCCACGATCCAGCTTGATTGGCTGCAACCGCATGAGGGTAATATCGTGGAGTTTCTTTTCCGTGCCCGGGCCTTCCAGGTTCCCGAGGAGAAGCTCTCTCCGGCCGGTTGATCCCGGGGGGCTGTCGTTGATGGTCTCGGCGCTTTTTTCCCACGGGCTTGGCGTGTGGACGCGCCGGTGATAGCATGGTGGGCGGCGAGGGTCTGTCGTCTTGCTACGGCATCGGCGCCTCGAGTTGGTTTAGGGACAGGGTAACTTGACCGAAGAATACGAATACGAAATCGGCCAGCTCATCGAGCATCGGCGCTATGGCTACCGGGGAGTGGTGGTCTCCGTAGATGCCGCCTGCCAGGCCTCGCCGGAATGGTACGAGGGGAACCTGACCCAGCCATCTCGTGAGCAGCCCTGGTGTCACGTGCTCGTGCATGGCGGGGATCATTCGACCTACGTCGCGCAGGAGAACATGCGGGAGGACAGCGGCGGCGAGCAGGTTCTCCATCCCCTGGTGGCTACCTTCTTCGTGTACTTCAACGGGGGGCGGTATACCCCGCGAAAAGACGTCAGCTTTCCCAGGCTGGCTCCCTGACTGCCGGCGGGATGCGTCAGATGGAGAGGAGGGCTTCCCGTTCGAGAGCGGCCTGTTCTTTCAGACGCTGGCGGCGGTGGTAGGCGGCCTCGTCGGCGAGGGAGGCTCTCATCTTCTTCTCCAGGCCAATGGCTTCCGCGGGTGTTTGCGGCCAGCATTCATCGGCCCATTTCAGCAGGGATTCGATGAAGCCGAGCTGGGTCCTGCAGCAGGGCGCCAGGGTCCGGTGACACTTCAGGTCGATTCGCCCGAGGATATCGAAGAGGCCGACGGTCTCCGGGTAGAAGATGTCCCCGTTCAGGAAATCGATGCAGCGCTTTTCGTATCGCTGCGCGGCCGCGGCATTGTCCGGGCCCTGGAGAGGGTCCCAGGGGGACAGCATGATCTTCGCCACAGCCTGGTCTTCCTCCCTGGTGAGAAAGCGAAGCAGGGTGAGGGCGTTGGCCATCGCCGCCGCGCGCGCCGGGTCAACAGCGTGGATCACGACCGGTATCTCGCAGAAGCGCTTGCTGATCCTGCCCTGGCCGCCAGGTTCATAATTCTGAAAGAGCCACTGGAGGATCGAGCAGCCCTGCTGATGGAGTCCGCCCTGGCCTCCGTCATGATTGAGCGAATAGTACACCGAGTGCAACTCACCGGCCTCGCGGGTGCGGGAGGGGTCCTCGGTATCCTCCAGCCTCCGGGATTCGTGCTCGATGAAGGATCTCGCGTAGGGATAGACCACCGGGTGGACCAGGCTTTTGAACTGCGCCGGATCCAGGGGGCCTCCCTCTCTCGCCTCATGCTCGAACCAGATTCCTATCCATGTCATGTACAGTTCTTCGGAAAAAGTCGGCTTTATCTTGGGAACTTTCGGATGACCAGTAACCCGGGGCGTTACTTTCATTGACCGGAGGGCTGGGGCCAAGTATCTTGGTGTTCCCGTAATCTGAATCTGAACAACCAACAACCCGGGAGATTTACGGAATGTCTTGTCTCAAGATTTCGATCTTCACGTTTCTGTTCGTACAGGCCTGTTTTATCTGCACCATCAGCGGTGCCGACAAGAAGCGCAGCTATACCGATCCCAAGGAGGTGGATGCTGATTACGCCATCCAGGGTGAGTACAGCGGAGAACTGGGGCCGAAGAAGGAGAAGTTCGGTCTGCAGGTCATCGCCCGCGGCGGCGGCAAGTTCGATGCTTACAGCTTCGAGGGAGGATTGCCCGGAGACGGATTTGATGCTGAAGACGGAAAGCGGGAGGGACCGTATAAGTTCGTGACCAAGGATGGAGTCGTCTCGGCCGTGGATGAGGATATGGTCGGGACCGTTAAGAATGGCGCGATCTCCGTCAAGGATGCCGATGGGAAATCCATCGGTGAATTGAAGAGGGTCGAGCGAAAGAGCAAAACGCTCGGCAAGAAGCCTGAGAAGGGAGCCATCGTTCTCTTCGATGGAAGCGATGCCAAGGGATGGAAGAACGGCAAGATGACCAAGGATGGTCATCTCCTGATGGGGACCGAGTCTCTGAGGAAGTTCCAGGACTGCTTTCTTCACATGGAATTCCGGCTTCCTTACGAACCCACCAACCGCGGGCAGGGCCGTGGAAACAGCGGTGTCTACCTACAGAGGCGCTACGAGGTCCAGATCATCGATTCCTTTGGCGAGAAACCCAGGCATGACCTCTGCGGCGGTATCTACGTCACCGCCCCGCCGAAGGTGAACATGAGCTATCCGCCCCTGACCTGGCAGACCTACGATATCGAGTTCAAGGCCGCCAAATACGATGACAAGGGAAAGAAAACGGCGAATGGGACCCTTACGGTCTGGCACAACGGCGTTCTCATACACAAGGACCAGCAGCTTCCCAAGAGGACGACTGCGTCGCCGGCGAAGGAGAGTCCCAACCCGGGCGCCGTGTACTTCCAGAACCATGGTCACGTTGTCGTCTTCAGGAATATCTGGGCTGTCGAGAAGTGAGCAGTCGGCCTGTTGACCCGGGGAGAATTTCGATGGGCTCCAGGGGTGGATTCTGATGGATCCCCGGGAAAGCAAGGCAGACCTGTCCGAGGGGGACGTCAATCTTTCGCCTCGGCGCGCCGACTGGGGCGAGAAGCACCTCGACGAGGAAACCCGCAGGCTTCTCGATGAGGATAGCCGCCTCTTTCTTCACCAGTCGCTTTCGACACCCTGTCTCGATGTGCTCGCCGCCTGCGAAGGCGTCCATATCGAAAATCTGCAGGGCCGCCGCCTGCTGGATTTTCACGGCAACAACGTCCACCAGGTGGGCTTCTCGCATCCGAAGGTTCTCGATGCGGTGAAGGCCCAGCTCGACGAGCTCTCCTTCTGTACACGGAGGTATACCAATCGGCCGGCGATTGAACTCGCCAGGACGCTGTGCGAGCTTGCCCCGGGAGATCTCGGCCGGGTTCTCTTCTGTCCGGGCGGCGCCGGGGCCATGGGGATGGCGCTGAAGCTCGCTCGGTGCGCCACCGGGCGATTCAAGACCATCAGCATGTGGGATTCTTTCCACGGAGCCTCCCTCGATACCATCTCCATCGGTGGAGAGGCGTTTTTCCGAAGCGGCATGGGGCCGCTCTTGTCGGGTGCGGAGCACGTGCCGCCACCTGATTCCTATCGCTGCGTCTGGGATTGCGGGGGCGAGTGCAACCTGAAATGCGCTGATTACATCGAGTATGTCCTGGAGAAGGAGGGCGATGTCGCCGCTGTGATCGCCGAGACCGTGCGCAGCACGCCCTTTATTCCGCCGCCGGATTACTGGCGGCGCGTGCGCTCAGCCTGTGACCGTCATGGCGCGCTGCTGATCCTCGACGAGATTCCCCACTGCCTTGGCCGTACGGGAAAGATGTTCACCTGTGAGCATTACGATGTGGTGCCGGACATGCTCGTGGTCGGCAAGGGGCTCGGCGGCGGCATTTTCCCTTTCGCGGCTCTCATCGCCCGCGAGGAACTCAACCTGGCGGCCGACAAGGCGCTGGGTCATTATACGCACGAGAAGAGTCCCGTGGCCTGCGCCGCGGCGCTGGCGGCCATCGGCGTGATCGAGGATGAGGAGCTGCTGAAAAACGCCGAGCGCATCGGAGGCTTCGCCCTGGAGAAGCTGGGTGAGCTCGAGCGGAGGCATTCCCTGGTGGGGGATGTTCGCGGACTCGGCCTGCTGATCGGGGTCGAGCTCGTTCGTGACCGCGAGACCCGGGAGCGAGCCGTCGAGGAGGCCGAGGAGGTGATGTACCAGGCGCTCTCCCGCGGGCTCAGCTTCAAGCTCACCATGGGCAACATCATCACCCTCACGCCCGCCCTGACGATCACCCGCGATGAGATGGGCGAGGCTGTCAGGATCCTCGATGAGAGTCTCGGGCAGGTCGGGTGCTGATAGGCTCTATTTCTTCTTGGACCTGAGCTTGACCCGGAAGAAGCCCGAGGTCGAGCCGGTCGGGGTCAGGTGGATGGCCAGCTGGAGCTCTCCGCTGGCCGGGGAGCGCCCGTTGAATCTGGGGCCTGCCAGCTGCCAGGCCTGTTTTCCCACGCGCCATTGCAGGCAGCCCATCTTCCGGTTGTTCCAGGTGTGATTGGCCAATCCCGCGGGGCCGAAGGTGCGGCCCTGCCAGATGATGCTGCCGCTGGCCTCGAGGCTGAACTTCTGGCCTTTGCGTAATTTGTAGCCCGTGCTCAGGTGGCGGTTGGCGCTCTCGATGTGGGAGAAGGTTACCTTCCAGGTCTTCGATGTGTCCAGCTCGCCCCAGGCTATGTAGACGAGGTCGGTGCTGGGTATCTCGAGCTTGAGGGTACCCCTACTGACATGGAAGAGCGCTGTCTCGATGTTTCCCCTGATCGTGAAGCGCCCCGTGGTGACCTCATCTCTGTCATCGAGGTAGATATCGTCCATCGATTCCAGGTCGGCGATCAACTCTGAGAGCTGCTTGCGGATGGACTTGTCTTTTTCGATTCCCCGCAGGGAGACCAGCGACCCGTAGCAGCCGGGCCCGAGCGTCCGCAGGTCATCCATCGCTTCAGGGTCCTTGCCGCGCAGACGCTCGAGGGCCCGGTCCATCGTCTCGCGATCCTCACCCGAGAGTCGCGGGGCGAA
>JAKUSY010000096.1 GCA_022451445.1 Planctomycetota bacterium | reverse complement strand
AGCGACGCTGCGGCGGGAGCTAGCAAAAAGACGGGCGGCGGCGCGAAAACAATTATCGGACTGCTGCTGGCCGCCATGCTCTTTGGAGGCATCTACTACAGCCTGATCATCACCATGTTACCGGCGCGGCTCGGTGAGGGGGCCGCGAAGGCATCTTTCCTCCAGGAATTCGTCGGTGAGGGCTATCTCCCCTTCCTGGTCTTTTTCATCGGGGGCCTCGGGCAGGTGCTGGCCGGCTACTGGATGGAAAACCGCGAGGGCCGGGGGCTCTACGTCGTCATCCTGATGGGAACCGTTCCCCTGATCTACCTGACCGGAGCGCTTGACGGCATGCGGCTGCTGATCGCCGCCAGCGCCATGGCCTTCTTCATGTTCGCGGTCCAGCCGGTGGAGAACACCCTGCTGGCGCGCTATACGGCGCCCGGGATGCGCGGGAGGATCTACGGCCTGAAGTTCGTCCTGACCTTCGGATTCGGCATGGGCTCCGGAACCGCCCTCAGCGGCTGGATCGAGAAAGGTGGGCCCGCTGATTTTCTTCTCAACGCCGCAACCCCCTTCAGCGGACTGTCCGGCGTTTTCACCGCCGCCGCCTGTTTCGCGGCCGTGGCCCTCCTGATGGCTGTGCTGGCCCGCGCCCTGAAGATCGGTGGGGCACAGGATGAGAACGGACAATCCTGATGCCGAGCTGGCAAAGCAAAGAAATCCTCGACAGGATCCCCGCCGGGACAGAGGATGGCCTGCGCGGAACCGGCGGGAACGCGCCCCGCCGGTCGAATACCTCCTCCGGAAACAAACCTGTGCGTTGATGCCATGGCGATGATCCAAGTATCCAACCTGTCCCGGAAATCCCGGGGCGCCTGGGAAACCCGGCGGCGGGAGAAGATCCTCTATCCTCCCGAGCGGGTCTGGAGCGCCCTGACCGAGGCGCGACAGCTCGAGGAGTGGTGGTGCGATAAGGCGGAGCTCGACCTGCGCCCGGGCGGTCGCTACGCCTTCAGTGGCAGGACCGTCTATCCCGCCGCGCCCGGAGCGGAACCGGAAGGCAACTTCGAGCTCCTCGACATCGAGGAGCTGGTCCGCCTGGAGTACCGGTGGTTCATCGGCGAGATGGAGACCACGGTCCGCTACGAGCTGGAGTCGAGCCTGGAACAGACTGAGCTGACCGTAACCCAGAGCGCCGAGCGCTGCCCGGCCTGGCCCGCCAGCGATGGCCAGCCGAATTGGTGGTGGACCGCCCTTCCAACACTGCGCTCCTTCATAGAGGACGGCGCCCCCGAGCTCCGCCTCGACTACGTAAAAGCGGGCGGCGACTCGCCGCAGCGCTTCGAGGCCGCGATCCCCACCTACCCCTGGCTGATCTGGAGCAAACTGTTCGATCCCGCCGAGGTCCTGCGATGGTGGCCTCAATGCGCCCTGGCTGTGCCGTCCGCGGCTGGCGTCTCGCCCCCTGAAGGCGGCGGACCGGGGAGCCGGGAGGTACTCGGCCTGGAACCTCCGGGGCACCTCGAGCACGACTGGCACTGGCGGGATGACTCCGTGAGCCGTATCGAATGGGACATCTCTGAAACCGAGGATGACACCATCGTTTCGATTACCGATCACAATCCCGCCACGGATGAGGCTGACAGGGTGCAGAGGGCGATCTACTGGGCAAGCACCCTGCTGAGCCTCCTGCAGATAAGCCGCACCGGCGACGCGCCGGAAGAATACCAGGAGAGCTGAATGAGGCCTCCACTCTCGCCCGATGAGCTGACCGCCGCCCTGGATGATTTCTCCAGTCTCCGGGTCCTCGTCCTCGGCGACCTCTTCCTGGATGAATACCTCGAAGGCGAGATGTTCGAGATATCGAGAGAGGGGCCCATACCCGTGGTGAGGCTCGATTCTCGGATTGGCACGGCGGGCGCTGCCGGCAACCTCGCCTGTTCCCTGAAGAACCTCGGAGCCGCCGTCTCGCTCGTCAGCCTCATCGGAGAGGACCCCGCCGGCGACGACCTGCTCCGGCAGCTGGCCGAAAAGAACATCGATTCCGGCGGAGTAATCCGGCTGCCGTCCAAACCGACCCTGACCTATACCAAGATACGCGCCCGGGTCGAGAGCGCCCCCTCGAGGGAGATCCTCAGGATGGACGTGCTGCCGGATGAGCCCATCGACAGCGGGCTCGAGGACAGGGTGCTGGCCGCCATCGAAGAGAGGGCCAGGGAGCTCGACGGTATCATCGTCCTCGACCAGGTCGGACACCTGGTTACCAGGCGAATCCTCGACAAGCTGCCAGCCCTGGCGGCTGGACATGGCATCTTCCTGCAGGGGAGCTCTCGCGAGCGGCTCGAAGGATTCCATGAATTCGACCTGGTCATACCCAACGACCAGGAAGCGCTCGGAGCCGTGGGAAAGGCATCCGGGGAGCTCTCCCCCGGCGAGCTCGCCGGGCAGCTGCGCCGACAGGGCTCGCATGGCGAGGTGCTGCTGACCCTGGGTCCCGATGGCATGGCGGCGCTGGGCAGGGACCGGGAGGACGCTGTCCTTCTGCCCACCGAGGCCCGCGAGATCCTGGACGTCACCGGCGCCGGAGACGCGGTCTCTTCTACGGTCCTCCTCGGAAGGCTCTCAGGATGGGATCTCCATTCAGCCGCCTGGGCCGCCAGCCACTCCGCCGCGATTGTCATAGCCAGGACAGGCACCCACCACGTGACCCGTGAGGAGCTGCGAGAGAGCCTGGCGCCGGCCTGAGTCACCACGGAGGATTCCGACTGGATACAAGAAAAGCCAAGACCCCTTCGGGACCTCGGCTTTTCTTTTTACCACCAGTCTCTTCACTCCCCTTCCGCCAGGGCGTCCACTTGGTTGAGAATGCCTTCGGCGCATAGCTTCAAACGAAGCCGGTCGGAGTCCAAACCTCCAACCACGGGAAGCGCTGGTGTACCACCACTTGAATCTTCAAAGAAAGTCAGGCCGCCGAACCGGATCACGCAGAGGCCGGATCCTCCAGGCGCCTCACTCGTTTCTTTCTGCTTTCTCACCCTCGTGGTTGGACGAAATCTTACACAGCCGGCGCGGATGCGTCAAAGGCATATTCCCATAACCCTGAAGTTATTGTCGAAAAAACGGGCTGAAACGGTAAAAGGGCGGTCCGCCTTCGCTGGAACACTGGACCCGCGGGCGCGGGTGGGCTCTTCACGCCCCCTGCTACTTGAAGAGGTATTCGAGGTCTTCCTTGGTCAGGTCCCGGATCACGCTGTCGGAACCCGTAACGATGGAGTCCGCCAGCTTACGCTTTGACTCCTGGAGATCGGCGATTCTCTCCTCGATCGATTCTCCGGAAACGAACCTGTAGGCGAAGACCTTCTTATCCTGCCCGATGCGGTGGGCCCTGTCGATGGCCTGGGCCTCTACCGCCGGGTTCCACCATGGGTCGAGAATAAAGACGTAGTCCGCCGCCGTGAGGTTCAGCCCGACTCCACCGGCCTTCAGGCTGATGAGGAAAAACTTCACGTTCGGATCGTTCTGGAAATGGTCGACCCGGCCCTCCCGATTGGTCGTCTTTCCGTCAAGGTATTCGTAAACCTTGCCCTGCTCATCGAGCCGCTTGCGCAATAAGGCCAGCAAGGAGGTGAACTGCGAGAAGATCAGCACCTTGTGACCCTCGTCTTCGACCTCGTTGAGCATCGACAGGAGGACCTTGAACTTGCCCGAGCCGTGATCGGCATACTCATCATCGATAAGCGCAGGATGGCAGGCCGCCTGCCTGAGGCGCAGCAGGGCCTCGAGGATGTGCAGCTTCGTACGTCCCATGCCCTGCTGGGAGATTTTCCCGAGAATATTGCTCTTCACCCGCCGCTTGATCTTGTTGTAGACCTTCTTCTGTTCGGGCTCCATCTCGCAGGTGATGGTCTCCTCGATTTTCTCCGGCAGATCGGTGGCGACCTCTTCTTTCTTTCGCCGCAGGATAAAGGGCCGCAGGGTCTTCCTAAGGAAGCTGAGGCTGGAGGAATCGGCGTCTATACCGGAGCCATAGCGTGTCTTGAACGAGGATTCACTGCCGAGCATCCTGGGGTTGAGGAATTGATACAGCGACCACAGCTCACCGAGATGGTTCTCGATCGGGGTGCCGCTGAGAATCAGGCGACGCTCGCCCCGCAGCAGCATCGCTGACTTGGCGTTCTGGGAATCAGGATTCTTGATCGCCTGGCCTTCATCGAGGATCACATAGAAGAACTGCTTGGCGACAAGCTTGCCGATATCCCGGCGCAGCGTGCCGTAGGTCGTCAGGATGATATCGTACTCATCGAACTTCGCAAACAAGGCGGAACGCTTCGGCCCGGTATAGGCGACGCCCTTGAGATGGGGCGTGAACTTTTCGATCTCGCGTAGCCAGTTGAAAATCAGGGATTTTGGACAGACAACAAGGCTGGGGCCCTCGCGCCCCTCCTTCTTGAGCAGATCGATGATGGCCAGGGCCTGTGCGGTTTTTCCAAGGCCCATATCGTCAGCTAGGCAGCCGCCCATCGCCATCTGGTCGAGAAAACGCAGCCAGCCGAGACCGATCTTCTGGTAGCCGCGCAGCTCTCCCTTGAACTCCTCCGTGGGCTCGCAGGCTTCGACACCCTTGAAACCCTCCAGGCGTACACGTTCCGCCTTGAATTCATCATCGAGCTTGGCCTTCACGTTATCCGCCAGCAACGCGTCGACAACCGGCGACTGGTTCTCACGGAAAACCAGGCTTTCACCACGTAATTCACCAAGCTCCATCCAGGCCGCGTTCTTATCCAGCCACTCCATGGGAAGCACGCCGATAGCTCCCCTGCCCAGAGGAATCATCCGTTCGTCACCATGAATAGCCCCGAGGAGGGCGGGCAAACCAACCTCCTGGTCTTCAAAATGAACCGTCACGGAAAGCACTGTCATATTGTGGGGCTTGTTGTCCGGGTCGGGCTCGGTTTTGACATTCACCTCCATATCGGTCGGCGGACGGAAGGGCATCTCCTTGCCCGTGATGGCCCAGCCGCGCTCGAAGAGCTCACCGGTGATAAACGGCAGACGTTCTTCTTCAAGAGTGAACTGGTGGTTCTCTTTATTGTAAGCAAACCCCATCTGCATCAACTGGATGGCCTTTTCGGTCTCGACATCGCGATCACGGACAACGACGTTTTTTGTCCTTGCTGCGAAGAAGCAGCGCCCCGGACGGGAGGCCCTGACGATGTCGTCGTCGCCATAACGGAAAGACACCTCACATACCGCCTCCTGGTAACCCTCGAGAAGCTTGAGTTCCGGACGAGGCCTGGCATTTTTCACCAGGTTAATATCGAGATGCAGCGGGGTGAGCAGAGGCGGAAGGGTCGTTGAGCGCTCGAAGACCTTGTAGATCTTGCTCATGTTGCGCTTGTTCACTCTCTGGAACCTGCCGCGGCGCAAGGCCCGCAGCCAGGACCCGGAGTCCTTGAAATCGACCTCCGTGATCCGGCCTGATTTCCTGAGCAGGTAGCCGGTCTCTCCGTCCGCCACCAGGAGAACCTGCGCATCAAATTGCAGGGGACGTCCATCCCGAACAAAGCGGCCCGTCAGGTGATAATCACCCTGGCGGCTGCCGAACTCCAACGAAAGATAGAATTCAAAAGGACCCAGAGTCTCTCGCTCCATGAGCATGGTCTCTCTGCCAAGGCCATGTTCGACATAAACCCTTCCAGTATCCATCAGCAGGGGCAGCAGGCGCCTCCAGCCATCTTCACTCACATAGCAGGAAGCGCTGCGCAGCATGGCCGCCTTGTTGTAGTGGTTATTCGGAGTCCCCTTGCGGCCCGAGCGACCCTTCCTGGATTTCTTGCTGGCGGCATTCGCGGCAAGCACCCTGGCCTTGGGCAGGCGGGTGATGATTGCCGCAATCTGCCGGTCCAGTGGGTCCGTCAACCGGTTTACAAGCCCCCTGTCGGTCGATACGGGAACCAGGTTGATCTCTTCAGATGCTTCATATTCCTCGGTGAAGTAATTGTAGGAATACCTGACCGACCGCTTGCGGTCATACATCTCGATGTAACCTTCACCCGCCAGGGGAGCAAACCCGCCAACGACATAGATGATGCCTTCCTCCCCCGCGGGAACCAGGGGCAGGTTCCCCGACTCCTCGCGCACGACGCCATTGGAGGAGGGTCCCCTGTCGTCTCTCCTGCCCTTGGATGCTCTGCCGGCCCTCCCCCCCGAACCGCTCGCTCCGTGACCATGGCCCGCACGCCGGCCTCCCTTGCCTCCGTGGCGATGCGATTTGGACCCTCCTCCCTTTCGAGGACCCTTGGGACGCTTGTGGCGACGATGTTTCACCGCGGCGCCCTTGTCGGATTCGCTTCCATCCGCGTCGCTGGCTGCTTTTTTCTTCGAGGCCTTCGCCCCCCCGCTCTTCTTCGCGGAGGATGAACGACCGCGAGCCGTATCTTCATCAGCGGCCTGGACATCGGAGGCCAAAGGCTCATCGAATGGCGCCTGCAGACCGCCGTAGTGGCCGGTTCCCTCGATTTCCATAGAGGCGTCACCGCCAATCGGATCGGGCGTAGATGGTAAATTAGTTTCGCTCAATTTCTCTTTTCGCTTTCGGCTCTCCGGCTCCCCCGGGGCTTAAGAAGCCCCGCAGCCGACGCCTTCGGTACCCGGAGAGGAAATATCCGGGCCCTTAACACTCTCTCGCTTGCCGTACCTGCGGACTTTTCGCAGCGGCAGCGGCCTGCATGGCCCTGCCACGGGCCTGCCTGGCTGAATAGACTTTTTCGCTCTCAATACCCCGATTTCGAGGTCTCTAACAATTACGCGGCCTCATAGCCTGGAACCCGCGTTTCAAAGCGTTGACCAGGTAGACCGTTCGTCAATTGACGTCCTGGATCGACGCATGCCGAGACGATCCCCTCCCACAAGGATCACCTCTTTGCCGAATCACCCGGCAGGGCGCGACAGCCGCCTCCCCTGCCGAGATAAACGCCCGAAATGCCCTGAACCGCTAAGATACGGCTCTTTCGAAACGTCTTTTCCCCGACACTTAAGTCACCGTTAGCATAATACATATCGACCCGGGAGGCATCACTTATTGGAAAAATAAGAGTTTTTAACTGTTTTATCAGTCCCCCTGCAGAAACCGGTTCACGCCTCTCAAAGCCCCCCAGGCGTCGCTTTAATGAGTTTTTTCCGCGGGAATCCTGAAAGCGCCAATCCTACTTTGCTGATAATATTGTAGTGGTTCGATCGGATGAGTTGAAATCAGCAGTTGGAATGGTTCCAGGAGAGTTGGGTGAGTTTGACAGGTAGAAAACAAGGGGCGATGTATTCACTGTTGGGGGCGCTTTTCTTTGTCCTGGCGTTGAGTCCATCCCCGCTGCGGGCAGCCTCCCGCCTCCCGCAGATAAGAAAAGAGCTCCAGGAAAACGGTCGCGCCGTCATCTGCGTGGTCCTAGATGACGGGTCGGATCCGGGCAGCCGGACCGTCGCGCCTGCGCTCGAGTTGAGAATGCGACAATACCGGGTCTCCCAGGACCGCTGCCTGGCGGCACTGGGCGGAAACGGCTACTCGCTGCGCTACCGCTACCGGTACTCCCCCGTTCTGGCGCTCGAAATTACAGATGAGGCGCTCCTGGACAAGCTCAACCGGCTGGAAACGGTCAGACGCCTGCGGATAGACCAGCAGGGCGCCGCGGCGCTCATCGAGAGCCGCCAGCTGGTCCGCGCCAACGAGGCCCAGGCTCTTGGGCTCAGCGGCGAAGGAAGAATCGTCGCGGTGCTCGACAGTGGAGTCGACCGCGATCACCCTGACCTCGAGGAAGGATTACTCGATGAATACGGCCAACATTTTCTCAACCAGGGAGATGATCTGGGGGCTGAATTCGACGATGAGAACGGACATGGGACCCATGTCAGCGGAATCCTCGCCTCCAGGGGCCGGGTCACCACAGCTGGAATCGCCCCGGGCGCCTCCATCCTGCCCGTGAAGGTGCTCGACCCCAGAAACGTGGGCTGGTTTACCGACTGGGCCGCGGGAATTGAATATGTCGTATCACTGCACCAACAGGACAACGGAATCTCAGTCGATGTCATCAACATGAGTCTCGCGAGCCATTCATTGTACACCGGCAGTTGCGACGACGCCCACGAGGCCATTGCCGGGGCCGCCGCTGCGGCACGTGAGCTCGGCGTGGTTGTGCTGGCGGCCTCGGGAAACAACGGCAGTTCGAGCTCCCTCGCCCTGCCCTCCTGCATGGAGAGCGTGGTATCCGTAGGCTCCATCCAGGACACCAACCCCGGCGCCATCTCCACCTTCAGCAACCGCTCACCGCTGCTCGACCTCCTCGCCCCCGGAGAAACCATCATCAGCTCCGGGCTGCATGGGGAAGCTGCGACAATCTCCGGAACCTCCCAGGCCACACCGCACATCTCAGGCACCATCTGCCTCATGCTGGAGGCCAATCCCAGGCTTTCTTCTGAACAACTTATCGATACACTCCTGGCCACGGGGATCGAGGTTCTCGACGACAGCTCCGGACTGACCTTCCCGCGGCTTGACTGCCTCGACGCCGTCGAGATGGTGAAGGTCCCCCCCGTTACCGGGCTCTCCTGCTTCATCGACTCCAGCCGGGCCCTGGTGATCACCTGGACCGAACCACCGGGTATCGATGCCCTCGAGATCTCGGTCCTTCATGGTGGGGACCCCAGGGCCTCCAGCTCACTCGAAGTCGGCTCCAGTGAGTATCGGATGAATGGTACAGAATCGGGAGCTTACGAGATCAGCGTAGTCTGTCTGCGCAGGGGAATTCGCGGTCCGGCAAGCACCTGCGCCCTGGAGGCCGGTGATTTCGGCCAGGCCTTCACCCGCGGAAACTGCAATTCGGACGCCGCCTTCGACCTGACCGATGCCATCTTCATCCTCAACCTCCTCTTCTTCGCCGGAGACGAGGAGGCGGACTGCCCGGCGGCCTGCGACTCCAACGATGACGGCGAGATGAACATCACCGACGCAGTCTATTCCCTCGGCGCCCTCTTCCTCGGAGCGGCCCTTCCGCCCGCGCCCTACCCTGCCTGCGGTTACGATCCGACATCCCCCGCCGGGGGCTTATTGACCTGTGAGCGGGAGA
>JAKUSY010000095.1 GCA_022451445.1 Planctomycetota bacterium | reverse complement strand
CCCGCGCCCTCAACTTCTGCAGGGCTGTCTGGATGCTGGTCCCGGCCGTCTTTGCTATATGGACAAAGAGAAACTTGTACCGGTTGGAAAAAAGCATGGTCTCCTCATCTCAGTCAGCGGCCGGAAGGGATCGACCACCTGTCTTCTCTTCTTCTAACCCCATTTATACAAGACCGGGCCACCTGTTAGAAAGACATCTTCACCACTTCATGCGAAGAGACGACACTCGCCGTTCGTTTTCGGCTGATTATCCCCATCATCCACCGCTCTGCGGGAAGGGAACGCAGGAGAAAAAGAGTACCAGGGCGCCCCGGATGCAGGTCGCCACCCGGGTTCTTTTCTCCAGGTCTTTGAAGTTCTCGGCCGAGTTCCGTAAAAGCTGGTAGCGGCGGTCGCGGCGATCCGTTAAATACTCAGGTCTGTGCACTCCCTGGATAATCAGGCACCGAAAAAGATGAGCGAACACAGAACAGAGAAAGACTCGATGGGCGAGATGCAGGTACCTGCGGACGCCCTCTGGGGCGCCTCGACACAGCGTGCCGTCATCAACTTCCCCGTCTCGGGCCGTCCCATAGCCCCGGCGCTCACCCGCGCGCTCGGCCGCGTCAAGCTGGCCGCAGCCAGGGGCAACAGGACGCTCGGGGACCTCGATGACGAGATCGCCTCGGCGGTAGAATCCGCCGCCCTCGAGGTCGCGGGCAACGAGCTCGATGAGCACTTCGTGGTCGACGTCTACCAGACCGGCTCAGGCACCTCCTCCAATATGAACGCCAACGAGGTCATCGCCAATAGGGCGATCCAACTGCGCGGCGGAGAGATCGGAGACAAGTCCGTCCATCCCAACGATCACGTCAACCTCGGCCAGTCATCAAACGATGTCTTCCCCACCGCGATCCACGTGGCGGCCGCCGAGTCGGCACAGCTGCGCCTCATCCCCGCTCTCAGCAGGCTCCAGGATGCGCTGCGAAAAAAATCCGAAGAGTTCTGGGACGTCCTGAAGATCGGCCGCACCCATCTCATGGACGCGACGCCGATTCGACTCGGACAGGAGCTCAGCGGATACGCCAGCCAGGTCGAACACGGCATCTCCCATCTCCAGGACACCCTCGCTCACCTCCGGGAGCTCGCCATCGGGGGCACCGCGGTTGGAACGGGAATCAACACCAGGGCCTCCTTCGGCTCGATGGTAGCCGCGGAGCTCTCGAGCGAAACGGGCATCGACTTCACCGAGGCCGGAAATCACTTCGAGGCGCAGGCCGCCCAGGATGCGGCGGTGGCCGTCAGCGGAGCGCTCAAGACAGTCGCCGTCTCCATGATGAAGATCGCCAATGACATCCGCCTGCTTGCCATGGGACCGCGCTGCGGTCTTGGAGAATTGAGGCTGCCCGCCACCCAGCCCGGCTCCAGCATCATGCCCGGGAAGGTCAATCCCGTCATGTGCGAGTCCGTCATCCAGGTCGGCGCACAGGTGCAGGCGAATGATCTCGCGGTACAGCTTGGCGGCCAGTGGGGACAGCTAGAGCTCAACACCATGCTTCCCCTCATGGCGCGCAACCTCCTCGAATCGATGCGCCTCCTGGCCAACGTCGCCGGGGTCTTCACCGGGAAGTGCATCGACGGCCTCGAGGCCGATGCGGAACGCTGCCGATCCCTGATCGAGGAGAGCCTGTCCATGGTGACCTCGCTGAACCCGCTCATCGGCTACGACGAGGCCGCCAGGGTGGCCAAGGAGGCCTTCGAGACCGGCAAGACCGTCCGCGCGCTCCTCGAGGAAAAAGGCCTGGTATCCAAAGAGGACCTCGACAAGGCCCTCGATCCCGAATCCATGACCCGGCCCTCTGAATGCGCCCGGAGCCGGGCCGGTTTGCCTTTGCATTAGCACCCGTCCCTTCATTTAAATAGGCGGTCCGCTTTTCATTGCACCGAGCCCACAAGAGACTGTTGAATACAAAGATGCTATTTGGAACACAGACTATCAACGAGCAGGGACATCTGGAGGTTGGCGGCTGCGACACTGTCGAGCTGGCCAGGGTCCACGGAACACCCCTCTATGTGATGGACGAGGAGGCTCTTCGTCAACGCTGCATCGAGTACAGGGAAGCTTTCGAGGCACAGGCTGACAAACCGATCGTCGCCTTCGCCTCCAAGGCGTTTCTCTGCAAGGCCATGGTCCGGCTCGCGAGCGAAGCCGGCCTCCACCTCGACGTGGCATCACTTGGAGAGCTTCGCCTCGTTGCCGAGGCCGGCGTTCCCCTCGACAAGGTGACCCTGCACGGGAATTTCAAGAAAGACGAAGATCTCGAAGCCGCTCTCGAGCTCGGGATCGGGCTGGTCGCAATCGACTCGATCGATGAATACAGGAGGCTCTCGGAGCTGGCTGTAACGCGGGGCGTACGCCAACGATCGATTCTCAGGGTATCCCCGGGAATCGACGCTCACACCCTCGACGCGATCTCGACCGGCCGCAACGACACCAAGTTCGGAATCACGGTAGAGACCGGGGCGGCGCTCGAGGCACTCGAAGAATGTCTCTCCCTGCCGGGCATCGAACTCATCGGAATTCATTCGCACATCGGCAGCCAGATCCTCGAGCTCGAACCCTTCCAGCTGCTGGCGGCCCGGTTGATGGACTTCCTGCTCAGCGCCAGGGAAAAACCCGGCTGGAGCGCGGAGCTGGTGGTGCTCGGCGGCGGCCTGGGGATTCAATACGAGGAGACCGACGACCCGCCCGCGCTGCAATCGCTCGCCGGGGCGATCATCGATGGAATCGCCCGGGAGGCCGATGAGCGGGGCCTCGAGACCCCCCGTATCGGGATCGAGCCGGGGAGATCCATCGTCGGAGAACTGGGGTTGACCCTCTATGAGATCGGTCCCATCAAGACCGTGCCCTCGGCCGACGGCGGCACCCGCACCTACGTCTCCGTCGATGGCGGACTCTCGGATAATCCGAGACCCGTCATGTACGACGCGCCCTATCCCGTCCTGCTCGCCAACCGGGCTGGAGAGGACGCCTCCATGGAGGTCCGGATAGCCGGCCGGCACTGCGAGACCGACACGCTGATTCCGGCGGCCTTTCTTCCGGAGCCAAAATCCGGCGACCTGCTGGCCGTTCAATGCACGGGAGCTTACAATCACACCATGGCGAGCAACTACAACTTCTTCTACAGGCCTGCTGTCGTCTTTGCGAAGCAGGGAAAGGCTCGCGAGGTGGTGCGACGTGAAACCCAGGAAGATCTACTGGCGCGCGACCTCGACTGAGGAAGAAACGCGCCGCGTATCTAAGCAGCCGGGGCTGGGGAAGGTTCTCCTGCCGGCGGCGCTGCTCATCGCCCTCCTGCAGAGCGGCTGCGGGGCCCCCTATGTTTTCCAGCAGGGACTCGGACAGCTCGATATCTCTGTAAACCGGGTGCCGCTGGACGATGAGTCCCTGCAGGCGTCTCTCGATGAAGCCCAGCGCGGCCGGATGAGCTGGATACCCCGGGTCATCGAGTTCGCCAGGGACGAGCTGGGGCTCGAGCCGGGCGATTCCTATACCTCCTATTTCGATACGGGAGGAGGTTCGGTGAGTTATACGGTCGTCGCCAGCCATCCACTGGCCCTTATTCCCTACCAGTGGTGCTTCCCGCTCATCGGCTGCGTTCCCTACAAGGGCTACTTCGATCCTGAAGATGCGCGAGCGGAGGCCCTCGCCCTCAGGGAAGCCGGCTGGGACGCCGAGGTCTTCCCCGTCGAGGCCTACAGCACCCTGGGCTGGTTCAGCGATCCGCTGCTGTCGGGCATGCTCTCCCTCTCCATGCCGGAGCTGGTTGAATTGCTCCTGCACGAGCTCACCCACCGAACCCTCTATATCCCCTCACGAAGCCAGCTCAACGAGGGCTTCGCCACCCACATGGGACGCGAGGGCGCCCGCCTGTTCTTCCAGCGTCACCCGGAAGCCGCCAGCCGGGACGAACTGGATGAGTACCACCGGGCGATCGAGCGTGACAGCCAGTACAGCGAGCTCATCTCGAGACTGAAGAATGACCTCGACACCCTCTACAGGAGCCCGACTCCCCGCGATCTCAAGCTGACCCGGAAGAAGGAACTCTTCGCCACGGCTACCATCGCCGCCAGGGAACTTTTCTCGGTCGACACCATCACCCTGTCTTCGAACGCCAAGGTCGTCGCCAGTGAAACCTACAAGGCGCAGCTTGCCAAGATCGCCCGGCTCCAGGAAAAATCCGGAGGTCATCCCAGGAAGCTACTCGAGGCACTGCGAACGGCCCGGGACCGGGGACATGGGGAACTGGAAAAGCTTCTTGAAGCGGGTTCGATATGAGCGCCGTCACATCCGTCCTGCGACTGCGCATCTCGAGCGTGCGCAACTCCATCCTCAACCTCAAGAGAGACTCGATAGCTAAGAGCCTGGTCATCTTCTTCGGACTGGGCAACGTGATTGGCCTCGGCTACTGGATGAGCCTCAACAGCTTCCGGTTCATCGCCGACTTCAAGGTGTTCGGCGATCTCAACGCCAAGATGGTCTCCTTGCTGCTGATGGCGCTGCTCGTCCTGGTAATCATCTCGACCGTGATCATCTCCTACGCGGCCCTTTTCCGCGGCAAGGAGACGACCTTTCTCTTCCAGACCCCGTCACGCCCCCGCTCAATACTCCTGCTGAAGCTGGCGGAATCCATCGCCATCAGCTCCTGGGCGACCCTCTTCCTCTGCCTGCCCGTGATGGTGGCCTACGGAGTACACGAGAGCGCCCCTTCGCTTTACTACGCGGAAATGGCGGTGGTGATGCTCAGCTTCGTTCTCTTCGCCGGACTCCTGGGAGCGACGCTCACCGTATTCCTCGCCCCCCTCTTCAGGAGGCTCTCCGCGCGAACGCTGATCCTGGGGGCGCTGGCCGTCTTTGCGCTGCTGACCTGGCTGTTCCTGCGCTCCTTCGAATTCGGCACCATCGAAGGAGGCCGCAAGAGTCTCCTGGTACTCGACCGCTTCGCCTCGGGCTTCGAGGCCTTCCGCTCACCCTGGTCACCCAGCCGCTGGGCCAGCACAGCGATCAGCTCAGCGGTTCACGGAGCCCATCCCGAGGTCCTCCGCAACACGCTCACACTGCTGGCCAATACCCTCATCTTTCTGCCGCTGCTGTCGCTCTACGGCAACAGGTTCTACAATAGGGAATGGACGGCCCACCAGGGCTCCGGCTCCGGCACGCGGTCGACCTACAGCAGACCGGGCCCGGGCTGGTTCCCCGGCAACGGCCCCCTCAGAGCCCTGCTGCACAAAGACCTCCTGCTCTTCATCCGCAATCCCTCCCAGCTGGCCCAGGCCCTGCTCTTCCTGCTGCTGATGGCGATCTACTCGCTCAGCCTCCTGCAGGTACCGGAGCTCTTCAAGGACAGCGTCAACAACATCCGCCTCTACCGCTTCATCTACTTCGCCAACCAGGTCGCAGTCTGCATGATCATCTCCTCCTTCACCTCCCGCTTCATCTACCCTCTCTTCAGCCTCGAGGGCCGCGCCTTCTGGGTTATCGGGCTGGCGCCCATTTCCCGCCGACGCCTGATGACCCAGAAGGGAACCTTCGCCATGGCGATCATCCTGCCGCTGGGGCTCCTGACCATAACGGTGTCCAATATAGCCCTGCGGAGTCCCCCGGAATTTTTCCTCTCGGCCATTTACACGATGGTCCTCGCCACCTTCTGCCTGACCTCTCTGGCGGTGGGGCTAGGGGCCGCCTACCCGAGCTTCCAGGAGAGCAATCCGGCCCGGATCGCTGTCGGCCTGGGGGGAACTCTCAACTTCTTCGCCAGCGCCCTCACGATAGCCCTGCTGGTGGGCATCCAGGCACTGCCGGAGTTGGTCCTGGCGGCCGCTCAGCCCTCGAACGCCACTCGTTTTCGATCAGGCTGGCCAGTTGTCTCCTCGCCGCCGGCTTCACCCTCGCCCTCTCCCGCAGCGTTTTGAGGATGGGAGAACGCAACCTGGAGCGCTGTGAGTTTTGAAATACCTCGAGATCTTTCTCTCAATGCTGATCATCTCCTTCTGGATCCTCATGAACGCCCTGCTGGTCTCGCGCGAGGCGGAGCTCGACAAGCTCGGGCAATTCAAGAACGGCATCCAGGACTACCTCGCAAGCGGGAGCCGGCGAGAGAGCTGGATGTCCATCCGCCACAAGGGCAAGCGCATCGGCTACACCGGCTATACCGTCGAGAAGCTCTACATCGATGGCGGCAACGAATATCACATCGGCATCGAGACGGTCTACAGGGGACGTGTGCCTGTCCCCGGCATCCTGGCAAGGTTCCTGCCTGACAACCGGCAATTCGAAATCACCGGGCGTCTCGTCCTGGCTGAGAGCATGAAGCCGCTCAGCCTGAGGATGGACCTCTCGCTGGTCACCTTACGGGCCGGAGCGGAAACGGCCAGGGCGAGCTTCCTTCTCCTCGGCCGCGCGGACGGGAGCCATTTCGTGGTCGAACTCTACCACGAGGAATACGAGTCTCCACTGCTGGCCGTCAAGCTGCCGGGTGACAAGCTCACCCTCTCCAACGGGCTGGCTCCAACCATCCCCATCGCCGACATGGAGCCGGGAAAAGCCTACCGAGTACCGGTCTTCGATCCGCTCTCATCGCTGGGCTTCGGATCCGAATCCGCGACCGTCCGGGTCCTGCGCAAAGAACCGCGAAAGATCGACGGCGTATTCGTCGACACCTCGGTGGTAGAGACCCTGTATGGATCGAGGACCTCCACCTCCTGGGTTACCTCCGACGGCGAGGTTGTACGACAGGAGCTCGGCCCTCCCCTTGACCTCGTGCTAGGAAAAGCGGCCGACAGAAAACGCGCCGTGGCAGGACTGGAAAAAACAGCATCGGCGACTGGAACCACCCGGAAAACACTGGAAACACCTGATGATTGAAATACGAAACCTGGTGCGACGATACGGCGACAAGACAGCGGTCGACCAGCTCAACCTGGAAATTCCCGCCGGCGTCTTCTACACCTTCCTCGGGCCCAACGGCGCGGGAAAAACCACCACCATGAAAATCATGGCCGGGCTCCTGAAGCCCAGCGAGGGCGAGGTATTCATCGAGGGTATCGAGATCACTGAGAACCCGACGGAGGCGAAAAAAAGAATTGGCTACATCCCCGACCACCCCTACCTCTACGAGAGAATCACCGGTTGGGAATTCCTGAGATTTACCGGCGGTCTCCACGACATGGAACCCGGCAAGCTCACCTCGCGCGCCGAGGAGTTGCTCGATTTTTTCTCCCTCGCAGGAGAAGCTCACCAGCTCATCGACACCTACTCCCACGGCATGCGGCAACGGCTCGCCTTCTGCTCCTGCTTCCTTCACGATCCCGGGGTGGCGATCATCGACGAACCCTGGGCCGGCCTTGACCCGCGCAATATTCGAAGCGCGATAGAGTTCCTGAAAAGGCGATGTGAGGCAGGCGTCACGATCTTCATGTCGACCCACTCCCTTGATATCGCCGAAAACACCGCCGAGCGCCTGGGAATCCTGCACCAGGGCAAACTGCTCTACGATGGAACCCTCGAGGAATTGCGCTCCGACAATAGTTCCGATCTCGAGGAAATCTTCCTCGAGATGACCGACTGAAGGCCCGTTATTGCCGGGCTGCGGCCATGACGGAGCCACCCGCAGCGTGTATCCTATGGATTCGTTTTTCGGGCTCCTTATTCCATCCAACCCGTCCCCCGAGAGAAAAGATGATCAAGCTGCTCCCCCTCCTGGCCCTGGTCTCCGTCTCCTGCACCGTCGCAGAGCGTACCGCCGGCGAGCCGGCGGCCCTGGCCGATTTCGATACGCTCTTTACCGGCAAGACCCTGCGCTTTGACTACAACCACACGGGCATAGCCACCGAAGAACACGTCAGCCTCGATGAGATCCGGTTGGAGGGCGACTGGCCCGGCAGCAGGACGGCGCTCGTGGATGACACCGGGCTTGGTAAGTACATCTTCGCGGTCAGAGATCTCGAGACGAAACGGGTCATCTATTCACGAGGTTTCTGCAGCATCTACGGTGAATGGGAGACCATCGGCGAGGCGAAGAAGGGCATCTGGCGGACCTTCCACGAATCCCAGCGCTTCCCCGAACCCCGCAAGAAGGTCCAGCTCGAGCTCACCAGGCGCTCAAACGATGGGACCTTCAAGGAGATCTACTCCGGTGTGGTGGATCCATCGAGCCGGTTCGTCAACCGCTCGCCCCTCAACGCTCCAGGCGAGATCATCAAAATTTTTGAGAACGGGCCCGCGAAGAACAAGGTCGACTTTCTCATCCTCGCCGACGGCTATACCGCCGAGGGCAGGAAAAAATTCGAGGCCGATGTCCGGCGCCTGGTCGAGGCCATGTTCAAGGTGGAGCCCTTCGCCTCCAACCGCGGAAGCTTCAACGTGAGGGCGCTTCACATCAACTCGGCGCGGGAGGGGATCACCAATCCCCGCGGCGGCAAGTGGAACGACACCCCGCTGGGACTGAGCTTCAACGCCTTCGACTCCGATCGCTACGTGCTCTCCTACAAGAACCACGCCATCAGGGAATCGGCCGCGCTGGCGCCCTATGACATGCTGCTCTTACTGGGCAATACCGCGAAATACGGCGGCGGCGGGATCTTCAATCTCTGGTCGACCTGTACCGCCGACTCATCCCAGGCCGCCTACGTCTTCGTCCACGAGCTCGGGCACTCCTTCGCCGGGCTCGCCGACGAGTACTACACCTCCTCGGTCTCCTACGAAGACTTCAACCCGCCGGGCGTCGAGCCCTGGGAGCCGAACATCACGGCGCTGCTGGATCCGAAAAATCTCAAGTGGAAGGACCTCGTCGAGGCGGGGACCCCCCTGCCGACGCCCTGGGGGCAGGAGGGTTACGACAAGGCCTCCTACTCCTACCAGAAAAAACGCAAGCAGCTCATCGACTCTAAGGCCTCCACCGAGGAGATGGAGAAGCTCTTCTCGAAGGTCAAGAAGAAGACCGCGCCCATGCTCGGCTCGGAAAAGTACGCCGGCAAGGTGGGCGCCTTCGAGGGGGCGGGGTACCGGGCCAGGGGGCTCGACCGCCCGGAAACCGACTGCATCATGTTCACCCGCAACCCGAAGAGATTCTGCCGGGTC
>JAKUSY010000094.1 GCA_022451445.1 Planctomycetota bacterium | reverse complement strand
GGCGCCGCGGACAGGCTAGGAGAGAAGCTGACAGCGCTCGGCGGCGAAAGCCTCGGGGGTTTCCTCGTGATCGCCGTGTTCTACTCGGTGGTCCATTCCTTTCTCGAGGAGTACTACTGGCGCTGGTTCGTCTACGGGCGCGCTCGGCAGTACCTCGGCCCGCGCGCGGCCAGCTTTTTTTCAAGCCTCGCGTTCATGGCCCACCACGTGGTCGTCCTCAACACATTCTTTCCCGGGGACTTCTGGAGCGCCACCGTTCCGTTGTCACTCTGCATCGCCATGGGCGGGGTGATCTGGTCGGTGGTGTATGAGCGCACCGGCTCACTTTACGGCGCCTGGCTCAGCCACGCTTTGGTCGATGTGTCGATCATGATCTGCGGCTGGGATATGGCCTTTGGCGGTGGCAGCTGATCAGGGAGCTGGAATCGTGGGAAAATACGATGCGGTAATCATAGGCGCCGGCCACAACGGCCTGGTTGCCGCGTGCTACCTCGCGAAGGCGGGCTGGAAGGTGCTGGTCCTCGAGCGCCGCGAGCTGGTGGGGGGCTGCGCCATCCCCGAGGAGGTCATCCCGGGCTACAGGTTCTCGCGGCTGGCCTACGTGAACTCGCTCTTTCGGCCGGAGCTCATCCGTGAGCTGCGGCTTCGGGACTACGGCTTCGAGATGCTACCCCGGGAACCGTCTTCTTTTACTCCGTTTCCCGGTGGGGGGCATCTCTTCCTGGGGTCGGATGCGGAGCTCAACCGGCGGGAGATCTCGAAGTTCAGCCGCCGCGATGCGGATGCCTATGAGCGCTACGAGGCGATGCTCGGGCGCATGGTCGAGGTCCTCGAGCCGACCCTTGACCGGCCGCCGCCCGATCCCCTTGCGGGAATCAGCAGGCCCGGCGAGCTTTTCAACTTGGCCAGGCTGGGTCTAGGGGCCCGCCGTCTCGGCAAGGAGCTCTATCCCTTTCTCGCGATGCTCACGGGCAGCGCGGCCCGTCTGCTGGATGAATGGTTCGAGAGCGAGGAGCTCAAGGTAACCCTCGCTACCGATGCGATCATCGGCGCCATGGCCAGTCCGAAAACGCCGGGTACTGCCTACGTCCTCTTCCATCACGTCATGGGCGAGACCGATGGCGCCCGCGGGGTCTGGGGCTACGTTCGAGGCGGCATGGGAGCTCTCAGCGAGGCGATCGCCTCGTGCGCTCGTGACCTTGGCGTCGAGATCCGAACCGGGTGCGGGGTTGAGTCGATACTTGTTGATGACGGCAAGGCGAAGGGCGTCAGGACGATCTCGGGAGAAGAGCTCGAGTCTCGAGTGGTCTTTTCCAATGCCGGGCCGAGGATCACCTTTATCGACCTGCTCCCCTCCGATCTGCTCGAAGAGACCTTCCGCCGCTCGGTCGAGGCCCTGGACTTCTCCAGCGCCACCTTCAAGCTGAACCTCGCGCTGAGTGAATTGCCTGATTTCACCGCCTGCCCGGGCAGAGAGCCCGGTCCACAGCATCGCGGGACCATTCACATCTCTCCGACACTTGACTACATCGAGCGCGCCTACAACGAGGCGCGCGCGGGCAGACCCTCCAGGGAGCCCATCCTGGAATGCACGATCCCCTCGGTTCTCGACCCCTCGCTCGCCCCCGCGGGCCACCACGTGATGAGCATGTTCGTTCAATACGCTCCCTACGAGCTTGCCGAGGGTAGCTGGGATGAGCTGCGCGATGATTTCTCCCGTACCTGCATCCGCCTCCTCGACAGCTACGCTCCCGGGTTCGAGAAGAGCGTCGTCGGCTACGACGCCATCTCCCCGCTCGACATGGAGCGGGAGTTCTCTCTCACCGGGGGTAATATTTTTCATGGCGCGATGACTCCCGATCAGATTTTCTTTCAGCGTCCCGTCGGCGGCTGGGCCGGTTACAAGACCCCCCTGCCCGGCCTCTATCTCTGCGGCGCCGGCGCCCACCCGGGCGGCGGAGTCCTGGGAGCCTGTGGGCGCAACGCGGCGCAGGTCGCGCTCAGCGAGCGCGGTCATCGCATCAGATGATTCCGTGGAGAGGTCCGCCCCGGGCGGCGAGCTCATCAACGCGCCTCGAGACAGCCGGGTCTTCGATGAGCGGCGGGGCGTGGTGAGACTTGATGCGGGCGTCGATCACGATGGGGCCGCGGCAACCCCAGTGCTTGTGTTCGATGAAGCTGCCGGCCCCGTGCAGGTCGTGGGAGGGGTTTGAGCGGGTAAAGGTCACCCAGAGGAAATTGCGCGTATTCCTGGCGCAGAACTCCGAATCCTCCGTCAGTACCACCAGGGCGATACCATCGGAGATCCGGGTCTCGTCAAGCTGCGCCGCGAGGGCGCTGGCCTGTTCCCGGGCGTCCTCTTCTTCGAGCGAGGCCGGCGCCTCGAGGACGAGCACTCCTGGAAGGGCCATCCTGGGGTCCCTGAATTCTCCGGGCAGGTTGAGTTTCGCGGGCAGGGTGGTGTCGAGCTCCCGCTTTTTTTTGCCGGCGGCGGCGATGACCAGCTTGGAGCCGGTGTTCAGTCCGCTGCCGGAATAGTCCAGCGTGTCGATCGTGGTGCGGGTCTGGAAATGCAGGTCTCGCTCGAAGTCCACACGCTCCAGCATATGACGCAGGAAGCTCTCGATGTTCGATGTGTCGAGGGAGGCATCGTCCTCGCGGGCCGCTATGAGGAGGTATTTTGCCAGCGAGGCCTGGGAAAATCCGAGCAGGGCGTTGGCGATGGTCAACAGCTCTCGTGGTTCGCGTTCGGCGTAGGGTACGTAGCGCTCGCTGCCGAGCGCCAGCATCAACGGGTGGACCCCGGCCGAATCCACGGCATGCATGGAGTGAAGCCCGGGGATCTCACGAGGCACCAGCGGCGCCGTCAGCTCGTGGATCAGGGTGCCGAAGCTGGTGTCCTCCTGGGGCGGACGCCCAACGACGGTAAAGGGCCAGATGGCGCCGCGGCGATGATAGACGTTCTCGACCCTGAGCACGGG
Organism: Planctomycetota bacterium; assembly: GCA_022451445.1. GTDB lineage: Bacteria > Planctomycetota > UBA8108 > UBA8108 > UBA8108 > UBA8108. Next base: position 6,218 of record JAKUSY010000094.1, on the reverse strand, counting down.
AAAGTCGTGCGCGAGGCTGTAATAGCCCAGGTGGTCGCCGAAGGGACCTTCGAGTTTTGAGACCCCCGGCTCCACTGTGCCGACGATGCAGAAATCGGCATCGGGGGAGATGGCATAGCCGTTCCTGCGGGCCAGGCGGAAGCGCCGGCCGCCCAGCATACCGGCGAAGACCAGCTCGCTGAGTCCCTCGGGCATCGGCATCACGGCCGCGAGGGTATGAGCAGGAGGGCCGCCGATGAAGATACTCACCTTGAGGGGCTCCCCCCTCTCGATCGCCGCGGCATGGTGGGCTCCGATGCCCCGGTGGATCTGGTAGTGGAGACCGACCTCCCGGTCGGTTTCGTAGTCGTTGCCGGAGAGCTGGATCCTGTACATGCCGAGGTTCGAGGTCAGCGGCTTCGGCTGGCGCGGATCCTCGGTATAGACCTGCGGCAGCGTGATGAAGGGGCCGCCATCGTCCGGCCAGCTCCTGATCGCCGGGAGCTGCGAGATGGTGGTGGTTCGCGCCAGGGCCGCGCCTCCCCGGGCCTTCTTCGGCAGCGATTTCCAGGCTGTGAACGGCGCCGAGGCGAAGGTGAAGGGATGTCGGAGAGCCGCGATGGGATCAGCCTTCAGCTGGAGGATCTTCCGGACTCTCTCGAGCGTGTTCCGGAACATGAACCTGCAGCGCTCGGGGGTGCCGAAGAGGTTGGCGACGCACGGGAAGGGCGAGCCCTTGACCCTCTCGAACAAAACGGCGGGCCCCTCCGCCGTATAGAGCCGTCGCTGGATCTCCGCCATCTCCAGGCAGGGATCCATCTCCTCGGCGATACGGACCAGGTGGCCGTTGCGCTGAAGGTCTTCGACACAGGCTCTCAGGCTTTTGTAGGACATATTATCAGCAGGGTTTTTCGCAGGGACATTTTGTTACTTCTGTCAACAGTGTCTATTCTTTCTCGGGTCGAAACATCTACTTGTTGGAAGAAATTATATGAATGATGAGCTGCTCGAGTGTGTTGAATGCGAACCGGTGGCGCCTGCGCGGTCTTCGGTCATCTGGCTTCACGGTCTTGGAGCCGACGGCCATGATTTCGAGCCGCTCGTTCCCGAGCTGGGTTTGAGCGATGAGCTGGCGGTCCGGTTTGTTTTTCCCCACGCTCCCGAGCGCTCCGTTACCATCAACGGGGGGATGGTCATGCGTGCCTGGTACGACATCCTCGGACTCGATATCCGGCGCGACGAAGACATCGAGGGCCTGCGGACCTCCGAGGCGCAGGTGCGGGCGCTGGTGGAGCGCGAGGTCTCGCGCGGGGTGAGCGAGGAGAGGATCGTCCTGGCCGGTTTTTCGCAGGGTGGCGCGATCGCCCTGCAGGCCGGGGTGCGGCACCCCCGCAGGCTCGCCGGCATCATGGCTCTGTCGACCTATCTTACCCTGCCTGAAAAGCTCGAATCAGAGATGAGCCCCGCCAATGGTGACTGCCCGATTTTCATGGCCCATGGGACCCAGGACCCCGTTGTTCCCTTCGAGGGCGGGCGGCTGTCGAGGCAGGCGCTCGAGGCGCAGGGCTACGGGATCGAGTGGAGGGAGTATCCGATGCCCCATTCGGTTTGTGCCGAGGAAATCGCCGACATCTCCTCCTGGCTGACCAGGGTGTTCAGCTAGGGAACTTCCCATTTTTTTTCCGGGGGAGTACCCTAGCGGGCCGCTTTTCCAGCTTTTTCCATCCCAGGTGTTCATCCAAGAGGTTCTGACCCGTGAAACACTTCCTGCTTTCCATCCCCTTTGCTCTGCTGTGCGGTTGTACCCAGCCGGTGGTCCAGAGAGCGCTGGTAAACGAGGTCGATGTCTTTCTCGCTTCCTATAGCGAGACCTATCTCGGGCTCCAGCTGAAATCCGCCGAGGCGGACTGGGCTCTCAATACGAAGATCGTGGAGGGAGATGACTCTAACTCGAAGGCCTACGAGGTGGCCGAGGGAAAGGTGGCGGAATTTACCGGCTCGGTAGAGGTGATCGAGAAGGCGCGCAGGTACCTGGCCAGGGCATCGGCTTTAAACGACCTGCAGGTGCGCCAGCTCAAGGCCATCCTCTACGCCGCGGCGAGGAATCCCCAGACGAAGCCCGGGCTCGTGACGGCGCGCATCAAGGCCGATGCCGCCCAGACCGAGGCGCTCTTCGGTTTTGACTTCAAGATCGACGGCAAGTCCGTCAGCACCAATGAGATCGATCGGATCCTCGAGGAGGAAAATGACGAGCAGGTTCGCCTGGCCGCCTGGACTTCCTCCAAGGAGGTGGGCAAGGGGCTCAAGAAGGGGCTGGCGAACCTGGTGTCGCTGCGCAACGAGACCGTCCAGGCCCTGGGCTATAAGGATTTCTTCCAGTACCAGGTGTCCGATTACGGCATGACGGTACCTGAGATGATGGAGCTGATGCGCCGCTTCGCCCGTGAGTTGCGGCCTCTCTACAGGGAGCTTCACACCTGGGCGCGCTACCGGCTCGCGAAGAAGTTCGGCAAGGAGGTGCCCGACCTGCTCCCGGCCCACTGGCTTCCCAATCGCTGGGGGCAGAGCTGGAGCTCGATGGTCAAGGTCGAGGGCTTCGATCTCGACGGTGTGCTGTCGTCGTTCAAGCCTGAGAAGCTGGTTCGCCAGGCGGAGGATTTCTACGTCAGCCTGGGTTTCGAGGCCCTCCCCCGGAGCTTCTATGAGCGCTCCAGCCTCTATCCCCTGCCCCAGGGGACCCCCTACAAGAAGAATAACCATGCCAGCGCCTGGCATATGGACCTCGAGGAGGATGTCCGCTGCCTGATGAGTGTCGAGCCCAACGCCAATTGGTGGGAGACGACCCACCATGAGCTCGGACACATCTACTATTACATCGAGTACACCAGTCCCTACGTGCCGCCGCTCTTGAGGGAGGGGGCCAATAGGGGTTTTCACGAGGCGATCGGAAGCCTGCTCGGGCTGGCGTCGATGCAGAAGGGCTTCCTGCAGGGGCGCGGCCTCATCGCCGGCGATGCCGAGGTTGACGAGCTCCAGGCCCTGCTGAGAGAGGCTCTCGATTTCGTCGTCTTCATACCCTTCTCCACCGGTACCATGACTCACTTTGAGCACGATCTCTATGCCGCCGAGCTTCCCATCTCGAGCTACAACGAGCGCTGGTGGAAGTACGTGGCTGAGTTCCAGGGCATCCGGCCGCCGACCGGGCGGGGTGAGGAGTTCTGCGATGCGGCCTCCAAGACCCACATCAACAACGATGCCGCGCAATACTACGACTACGCCATCTCCTACATTCTCCTGCACCAATTCCATCGCCACATCGCGCGGAAAATCCTGGGCCAGGATCCGCGCAATACGAACTACTACGGCAATAAGAAGATAGGCTCCTTCCTGCGCTCCATCCTGAAGCTCGGGGCGACGCGCGATTCGCGCGCCGTCCTGCGCGAGAGCATAGGAGAGGGCATCAGCGCCCGGGCGATGCTCGATTACTTCGAGCCGCTGCTGGAATACCTGCGCAAGGAAAACGCCGGGCGTCGCCACACCCTCGGCGATATCTGAGCGTCGGGGGCTCAGCCCTGCCCGGTGAGTTCGAGCAGCAGCCGGCCGTAGTCGCTGTCTTTCAGCTCCCCGGCCAGCTCCCGGCGCCGAGCACGGTCTATGAAGCCCATCCGGAAGGCGGCCTCCTCGATGGAGCCCACCAGGGCGCCTGTGCTTTTTTCGAAGGCCTGGATCTCCCGGGAGGCCCGCAGCAGGGATTCGTGAGTTCCGGTGTCAAGCCACGAGGTGTCGGCGGGCAGTGTCTCCACATGCAGCTGCCCCCTGTCGAGGTAGGCCTGGTTGACGTCGGTGATCTCCAGTTCGCCGCGCGCCGAAGGCTCCAGGGTACGGGCTATCTCGACAGCCTGCCGGTCGTAGAAATAGAGGCCTGTGACGGCCAGGTCGGAGGCGGGTACGGACGGTTTCTCGGCGAGAGCTACGGCATCGCCGCCGGCGTTGAGCTCCACGATCCCGTAGCGTCCGGGGTCTTCGACTGCGCAGGCGAACACGGTGGCGCCTTCCTTCCGTTCGCAGGCGCGCTCGATACAGCCGGCGAAGCCGGCGCCGTAGAAGACGTTGTCTCCAAGGGCGAGGGCGACCCGTTGACCCTCGGCGAAGTCAGCTCCGATGATCAGCGCCTCGGCGATGCCGCGCGGGCTCTCCTGCACAGCATGCCTGATGGAGATTCCAAGCCTCGAGCCATCTGAGAAAAGACGCTGAAAGAGCTCGCTGTCCTCCGGCGAGGTGATCACCAGGATCTCCCTGATCCCCGCCAGCATCAGGTTCGCCAGGGGGTAGTAGATCATCGGCTTGTTGTAGACCGGCAGCAGCTGCTTGTTGATGATCGTGCTGAGCGGCCTCATGCGCGTGCCGGAGCCGCCCGCGAGCAGGATACCCTTCATTCTGTCTTTTTTTCTCCTATTTGCCGCGAGAGCTGGTTTTCAGGGTTTGCGGCAGCCGTTGCCGCCCGCAGGAAGTAATACGGAAAGAACGGCCATCTTCTTCAAAATGCTTTGGCAGGTACCGACACACGGCCCGCCGGTTTCCTCTTCGATAAGGTTCTATACCAGCTTCAGTGTTTTTCGCGCAACCCATTCCATCGCCAGCAGCGAGATGAGAAGCAGGGCGAGGGCCCAGGGGTAATCCAGGGCCGCATAAGTATAGGTTCGCTCAACATTTCGTGTTTTTTCCGGGAGCTGCCCGATCACCTCGCTGGCCGCCGACAGATGTCGGTAGGAGCCGCCGGAGAGCTCGGCGATTTCCCCCAGGTTGCTTTCGTCACAGTAGATGTCCAGAGCTTCGTTTTCAGCCGGAGGTTCTACGGCGAAGAGGAGCCTGGCCCGGTCAGGGCGTGAGGAATAGCCGGCAAGGGTGGAAACATCCAGCAGCAGCTCGAGCTCGCCGGCCTGGGCGCCCGGGCCGCCGGGGGCGCGCAGCAGGGGCGCGTATTGCCCGGCGGACAGGAGACCCTGGTAGCGTCCTCCGCTGCCGGGTACCGCCTTGAGCCGGATCCGGATCGGCCGGGCCCCTGGTTGAGTCCCCGGCGGCGTTCGGATGACCGCGTCGACAAGGGTGGCTTCACGTTCGGGGCCCTGCAGGCCCTCGATGAGAGCGGTGATCTGGATGTCCTCGGGAAAGCGGTAGACGGCCTTGTCGGTTCCCAGGCGAACGGAATCATCGGCGGCACTCAACTGCTCGGAAACCGCCCAGCGAATGACCTGGCCCCAGAATCTCCTGTAGAGCAAATCTCCGAAGCGCAGGCGCCATCTCCAGGTCGAGTCGATCCCGCTGTAGAAAACCTTCCCGGCGCCAAGCTCCCGGGATATGAGCACAGGGGTTTTCCCCTCCCCGGCGGTGGCCAGTGGCCGGCTTCCCTCCGCCGCGCCCTCGACGGGGTGGTACCACCGAGGAGCGGGCAGCAGCTCCCAGAGCTCGAGGTTTCTCTGCCGTCCCGGCAACAGCCTGCAGAGCTCTGATTCCTCGCCGGCGGCCGTCAGCGAGAGCGCCGCTCCGTTGCGCGCCAGCCGCGCTCCCAGCTCGCGTCCCGGCGGCGGTGACGAGAGCTTCACCGGCAGCAGCTCCTCCAGGGGGGTGTCTCTCCAGGCGGCGGGCATGGCGTCAGGGCCCGCTACGAGGATGAGGGTTCCTCCTCGATCCCTGACGTATTCAAGGAGACTCTTTTGGATCCGCGGCTCGAGGAGACCCGGCTCGACATCGCCGAGTATCACGGCGTCGTATTCGTAGAGCGCCTCGGGGTTTCGTGGGAAATCCGCCGGCAGTTTTCTTCTCGGCGGGGCGGGAACCAGGTGAGACTCCAGGGAGATTTTTTCATCCCTGTCCCAGGTGTTCTTGAGGTAGCGGTATTCCCATCTCGGCGAGCCCTCGAGATAGAGCACAGAGGCCTTGTCATCGAGGACCTCGAGCCAGATCTCGCCTCGGTTGTTTTCCGTCAGGGTCTCACCCTTGACGCCCTCGAACCCGATGCTCAGCTTGTGACGGCCGGGCTCATCGATCGTGAACCGCAGGGGCCAGTGTGAGATTCCCGTACCGGGCACCTCCTCGATGAGGAAGGAGGCAAGCTCTTTGCCTGCCTCGACGACGTTTACGGTGAGCTCTCCAGCCTCGATGCCGCTCGAGCGCAGGGTGATCTCGGCGCTGATTTCATCTCCCCGGAAGATCTTTCGCGGTGCCTCGATCCTCTCGAT
>JAKUSY010000093.1 GCA_022451445.1 Planctomycetota bacterium | reverse complement strand
GGGACCACGAGCCTGATGGGCCGCCGCCTGAGCTCGTCGAGAACGCAATAGCGGTTGCGGATGTGCAGAACCTCGTTTTCGAATTCCCCGCAGATCTCATCCAGGAGATTCCGGTCGTCACCGCTGCTCAGAGCCAGGAGGATCTTCCCTTCCTCCGAGGCCTCCTCGACGGAATCCTGTTCCTCTGGATCGGAGGCGGGGCCGGAACCCAGCTCGCCCGCCACGAGGTTATCGAGAACCTGGCCCAGTATCTCCAGCTCTTCCTCGGTCAGGGTCTCTTCAGGTTTCTCCCGTTCACTCACTTTTCTCTCACTCCCGAACCGCTGATACGTTGTCGTCCGGTCCGTCATCATCGGAGTCCTGACCGTCCAATCCCTCCAGGCCGGCCAGCAACTCCCTCACTCTCTCCCTGGTCGAGTCCAGGCCTTTTCCAGGCCAGCCCTCCTCGAGAATCTTCTCGACGACCTTCCCGGCGATCGCATCGAGCCGAGGATCCTCCTCAGCCAGGGTGACGGCCAGCCGCCTCATGACAAGCTCCTCGATGAACTCATCCCGGGAACTCCGCTCCGCCACAGCCCCGGCTCCCGAGGCCAGATCCGAAACAGGGACGGTCTTCCTGTTGATTCTCTGGATGAGGTCCTGGGCCTTTACGGGATTGCGCAGACGCGTAAGACCTTCGCCCCTCTCCCATGAATCGGTGTCGAGAATCACGATGACCGTCTCGCCTATCTCGATAACGTCATCGTACTCGAGCTCGGCCTTGTCTATCCTGCTGCCGTTGACGAACGTCCCGTTCTGGCTCTTGAGATCAACGATACTGCAGCCCGATTCCATCGGAATGATACTGCAGTGCTTCCGGGACAGGATCCGGTCGCTGATCGGAACATCGACCCGCTTGGAACGCCCCACGATGATGGCGTGGTCAGGCAGGTCAAGCCCGCGTACACGATCATCGAATATCATCAACCGCGCCATGATTTCTCCTCACCTGCCGCGCATTCTACCGCAGCCAAAGCCGTAGCAAAAGCTCAGGCAGCCTCAGACGGAGAAAAAACTTGGAACTGAAAATCCGCAGAATAGCGGCTCTCTTTCATCACGGAACGGATAAAGCCTTGACTTGGATCAGCAGCAAATATAAAAACCCTTCATTGATGCGCCGGAGGAGTGGCGGATCAGTAGATGTGACCGTCCTGCCCCCTCGCGGTCACGAGCCACTACAGGAGAAAAGAAGAGAAAATGAAGAAGTGCCATCGGTGTGGGACTCCATGGATGGGTTATGGAGCTCAACCACGATTGAGGGAAGTTTGCGAGGGATGCGGCAAGACCCTTCACTGCTGCCAAAACTGTCACCATTTCGACCATGACATCTCCAGGGAATGCACGCTCAAGGGCACCCAGTGGATAGGCTCCCGTGACGCGCAGAACTACTGTGAAGATTTCGAGATGACGGACTCGGTACGGAAAGAGAAAGAGGAAAAGGTGAGCAAGGCGCAAAGCGCCTTCCAGTCTCTCTGGGAAAAATGAAAATCGGCGCCCAGGTGGCGTGCCGGATTCTTCAGAGCCCCGAGTTCTTGTGAGCTCCAGGTTCTTGAGAATTCCGGTTTTCCCCTCCCTTGCCGCGTTTTTTCCCACAGGCGCGTTTCACCCTCTTCTCCTTGAAGAAGATATCCTTGATGTCACGCAGCGAATAGCCGCTGTTGCTGAGTCCCTGAATTCGTTCTATCAGGTAGACGACACGGGGATGGTAGAGGCGTTGGCCTCCCTTGGTCTGTCCGGCCTCCTGGATCAATCCCTGGGTGACGTACCTGTAGAGGACCTGATGCGAGATGCCAGCCCGCTTGAGAACATCTCCCGCCCGAATGTGTTCTTCGCCGCTTTGTTTCATTATCCGGAACGTTCCATTACGCTGAATACCGGTGACGATTATAGAACGAGAGCCGGATCTTGACAATCAGGGGAAGAATAAAGAGAAAGTCACCAGCGCAGGTACTCCCCTGGAGGAGTTCCCTCCCCGGAACGGAAATTATCGATGAACGACGACAAGCCCTTTCCTCCGATCGAGATGTTCGAGGTTCTCGCCTCCACCCTCGACAGCATCCACCAGGCGGCCGACGACGGGGCGCCGGAGTGGACAACCCACATCGCCCTGGAGCAGACCAGGGGCAGAGGACAGCAGGCGCGGGCCTGGTGGAGTCCCTCGGGCGCCGGGCTCTGGATGTCGACCCTGCTGCGCCCGAAGTGCGACCGGAGCATCTGGGGAGGCATCGCGCTGGTGGCCGGGGCCGCGACGCGAAGGGCCCTGACGGCATTGGGAGCCGATGAAATAGAGCTTCGCTGGCCCAATGACCTCTATGCCAGGTCCCGCAAGCTCGGAGGAATCCTCGCGGAGTCCAAAGACCAATCTGCGGGCGCCTGGATCTCCCTGGGTATCGGAATCAATATCGACCTCGAGAGCGAAAAACTGCGCGAGAAGGCTCCGGATGGGCTCAGCGACAGGATCATCTGCCTGCGGGAGGTGAGCCCTGCCGCGGAGTCGGACCCTGGAAAGATCGCGCTGGCCATTATCGAGGAGCTCCGGCCCCTCTACGGACAATTCCAGCACGGCGAGAAGCTGGGAGATATCCTGGGGGGAGACCTGTCGGTCGCCGGGAGAGAGGTCCTCGTCGAGCGCCCTGGAAAGCCCGTGCTCAGGGGGACCGCCGCGGGGATTGGAAGTCACGGCGAACTGACAGTAGTAGACGAAGAGGGTACGACCCACGAGCTCGTCGCCGCTGAGGTCACCTGGGACTGCTGAGCGATGCCGGAAATTTTCCCCGGACCACGGCGAACCGGATCTACTTCTCCCCGCCGCCGGCGGGAGGAAGCAACTTCCCGGCCCGCTTCAGGTCAAAGACCCCGCGGTCGTACTCTGAGATGTAGGTGCTCTTGTAGCTGTCGCCGACGCATTGCCCATCGTAGCTGTATTTTCCAAATAAGCCCATATCGATGGCTCCCTCGATCTTGAGGACCTCTCCCTCCCGCCCCACCTCGACAGAATCAAGAGTGTACTGGAAGGGTATCGGCAACGCCTTGGGACCGTAGAGCGCATGGTAGCGTATGCTGTAATTCGAATCGCCTGTGAGGGTGACGATAGCCCGAAGGTCTCCATTGTGGCCGTTCACGGCACTGCGCCACTCCCCCTTCCAGCAACCGTCAAATAGATCAAGTGGAGACGTGTGTAGTCTTCTATCCCACTCGGCATCGAAGTTCGAGCAGCCGCCGAGAACCAGGGACGCCAGCAAGGCAAAAACAGAAAACGCTCTTTTCATACCTGATCCTTCCTTCAGGAGAACAAAACCACTGACCAGGGCCAGCAAGACCGGCTCAGCTCATCTCCCGCCGTCCCTCGAAAGCATCCGAGACGACATTTTTCCCGACATGTTCAAACTGGCTCCCACTCGGCATACCACGAGCGATGCGGGTCACCCGCAGTCCTTCGAATTCAGAAAAAGATTCACGAAGATAGAGAGCGGTGCCCTCTCCCTCGTACCGGGTGTCGGTGGCGATGATGACCTCGGAGATCCCTCCCGCACGCACCCTCTCCAACAGGGGTTCGAGGGTCAGATCCTCAGGCTCGATGCCATCCAGGGGAGCCCAGGCCCCCAGGAGAACATGATAGGTGCCGTTGTGAGCACCTGATTTCTCGATCGCGTAGAGATCCCGGACCTGCTCGACGATGCAAATCTTGCTGCCGTCCCTCGCGGGGTCCGCACAGATGGAGCACAACTCTCCCTCGGCGAAGTTGTAGCAAATCCTGCAATAGGCAACCGTCTCCTTAACGTCCCGGATCGCGTCCGCCATACCCAGGGAATCCTCGCTGGGTGAGCGCACGATATGGTGCGCCAGGCGCTCGGCCGTTTTACTGCCGATACCCGGGAGCTTCTGCAGCTCGGCTACCAGCCTGTCCAGCGCGGGGCTCTTGAAGTCCATCGCTCCTCGTAATCCAGCTCAAAAAAGCCCGGGAACCCCACCTGAGAGGCCACCCGTTGCGTTGTCCATCTCTTCATTCATCATGTCCTTGGACTTTCCAACGGCCTGGTTGATTGCCGCGATCAGAAGGTCCTCGAACATTTCCATATCCACCTGTCCATCATCCCCGCTCTGGAGCACGCCTGGATCGATGGCGATTTTCACTATCTCCTGCTGCCCATTCACGGTCACGGTGACGAGACCGCCCCCGGACTGTTCCTCTATGTAGCGGTTCTTCAGATCATCGTTGACCCGCTCCATATCCTTCTTCATTCTCGAGACCTGCTTGAGCAGGTCTCCCATACCCTTCTGGTTCATCGCTCAATTCCTGTTACAAGCCCAGCCTGCGAACTACATCAAACGGCCATTGAATATCTGGATGGTTTTTTCTATCTCGGGATTCTTCGAAGGGTCCGCCTCACGATCCTGCCGGGAAACGGAATCCCCCTCTTCGCTTCCCTTCGTCTCGCGCGTATCCTCATCCTCTTCCGACGGGAAGAACCGGACAACCCAGGAAGCTCCGGTCAGATTCCCGGCGAGCTCCTCGACATTTTTCTGCTGCTTGAGCAGCTGCTTGTAGCCGAGGGGGTCGGAAACAAAAATGCTTATTTCACCGGACTGCTCGGACGGCTCAAGACGAGCCTTGGAAAGAAAAGTCGCGGCGCTCGGGCTCTTCTTTTCCATGTCCTGCAGAAGCTCATTCCAGAGATCCGAGAGCTTCTGAAAATCCGGTTCCTCGACGGCAACGGCGGGGACCTCCGCCTCCCGCGGCGGCTCGGCCACGGCAACGGCGACATCCGGCTCCGCTCCAGACTCCTGCATGGCCTGCGGCTCCGGGTTTCCACCGGTTGACCTGTCCCCCGGAGGCGAGACGCGCCCGGTGGACTGCCCGCGCGAGGGTGGAGAGTCTCCTGGACGGCCCCGAACGGCGGGCGCCGGGGGAATAGATGACAGCTCACCGACCCTCTGCTCCATCTGCATCAACTGATCAAGAGCCTTGTCCAGAGCGCGCGGGTCATCGAGACGGGCGAGCTTTACCAGGGCGACCTCGACCGCTATTGCGGGATAGGCCGAGGACCTCAGCTGGTTCGCAGTGCCCAGCAGAATCTGCAGGCAACCGATCATCCTGTCGACATCATTGTCGGCCCCATCGCCTTCCTCATCCAGCCCCTTGAGAGCCCCAACCAGCTCCTCGTGCAGGCGCTCCAGCACCTGCTCCACCAGCACAGAAGGATCCGCCCCGCTCTGTAAACAGGCCCGCACGGACTCCAGCACAGCGGCAGCGTCCCTGCCGACCAGGGCGGCAAGCAGCTCGTCGAGCTCGGGGCTCGACACGCGGCCGGTGAGCCTGTCGAGTCCCTCCCCGGTGAGATCGCCTTCACAATAGGTCATCAACTGGTCGAGGAGCGTCTGGGAATCTCTCATCGCGCCCCGGGAATAGCACGCGATCTTGCCGAGCAGCTCCTTGGGGGCCTTGCGCTTCTCGGCCTTGCAGATCTGGGCAAGACGCTTGACCGTGTCCTCTTCCCTGATCGGCTGGAAATCGAAGCGCTGGCAGCGTGACAATACGGTATCGGGAAACTTGTGCGCCTCCGTGGAGGCGAAGATGAACTTGACGTGGGCCGGAGGCTCCTCGAGGGTCTTCAGAAGCGCGTTGAACGCTTCACGGGTCAGCATATGAACCTCGTCGATGAGGTAGACCTTGTAATTGCCCCGGGAGGCGGGACGGTTCACGCCTTCGATTATCGAGCGGATGTCATCGATGCCGCGATGGGAAGCCCCATCGAGTTCGATGACATCGATGTCCTGGCCGGAATGGATCGCCGCGCAGACGCCGCATTTATCGCACGGCCTGGCCCAGTCCTTCTCAGGCCGGCTGCGGTCGATGGCCTTGGGGCAGTTGATCGCCTTGGAGAAGATCCTCGCCATCGAGGTCTTACCGACCCCCCTTGGGCCCGCGAAGAGATAGGCGTGGGCCATCCGATCCTGGATAATCCCGCCCCTGAGAGTCTGGGCGATGGATTCCTGGCCGACCACCTCTTCGAATTTCCTCGGCCTGTACCGGCGAGCGATAACTTCGTATTTCATCCGCGTCCTCAAAATTCAGGCACAGCGACAGCGCCACGGAGACAGCTTTGATGCCCAGGTCGAAGACGGGATTCTACCCGACAAGAGAATCCCGTGCAGACGAAAAACCACCGGACGACCGGGGCGCCCCGCCCCCTCTCGCTCCGGGAAAAAAAGCGAGGGCACATAAGGAAATCCCAGGTGGGCTGCTTCCGTTAGGATCTGACCCGTTATCCGAGCACCTTATTGCCCTCATAAACCCGGGAGGCCACGAGGCAACCCGGAAAGATATTCTATCGATAGAGAGAAAATACCACAAGAACCCAACGAAGATGGATACAGCGTGTTGACAGCGCATATGCCACGCAAGCATCATCCGCATCCAGCCCTGAACCGGGCCAGCATCAACCCATCACATTTTGAACGGAAGCCGGAATATGAAGTACCAGACCAGCTGCCTGCTTGTCTTCTGCGGCGTGCTCTCCACCCTCGGAGGTTGCCTCTCCAACTCGAAGGGGTTCGATGAAATCCGTATCTTCCTCGATCGCAACGCCGATTCAATCGTACTGGAAGGCGAAAACGGCTCGAAGCTGCTTGTCAGTCCCCGCCTGCAGGGCCGGATCATGACCGCCAAGGTCGGAAAGGTGGAATCCACCGGGCTGGTTCCGCTCGAGACCATCGAAGAAGGCGAGACCCATGAGCATTTCAACAACTTCGGAGGAATCGACCGTTTCTGGATCGGTCCCGAGGCGGGGCAATACGGCGTCTATTTCCCTCCCGGGGCGAAAGAGCTCACCCGCAACAACTGGCAGGTACCGGCGTCTTTCGACAAGGGAGCCTTCACTGTCACGGAAAAAAACGCGGGCAGGATCCGGCTCCAGAAAGAGATGGAGGTGACCAACCTCCGGGGGGTCGCCTTCAAGACGATGGTCACCAGGGAAATCGGCCTGATACCTTCCGACGCTCTCGACACGGAGCTGGGAATCGAGCTGCCGTCGGAAATCAGCTACCTCGGCTGCTACTCGGACAACCAGCTTCAGAACACCGGAGAGGCTGACTGGGATCCGGCCGCGGGGTTGATCGGCATCTGGATCCTCTCGATGTTCAACGCTTCAGACCAGGCGGCGGTGATCGCGCCCTTCAAGACATCCGGCGACCAGAGCAAGCCGGCCTACAACGACGAGTACTTCGGCAAGGTAAGCAAGGACACCCCGGAGCGCCTGAAGGTCGTAGACCAGGCGGTCATCTTCCGGGGAGATGCCAGGAAGGTAGGTAAATTCGGCATCAGCCAGGAGCGCACCACGGGCCTGGCCGGCTCCTTTGATTTCGGCAAGAACCTGCTCACCGTGGTCCGCTTCAGCGTCCCGCAGACCATGGAACGTTACGGGAATTCCACCTGGCATGTAGACCAGGAGGATCCCTACTCCGGCGATGCCTTCCAGAGCTACAACAACGGCGACAACGAGAAGCCCGGGGAGGTGGCCTCGGATGCTTTCTACGAGATAGAGAGCGCCTCACCGGTCAGGGCCCTGCGCAAGGGTGAGAGCATCCGCCATCGCCATGCGATCTACCACTTCCAGGGTCCCCGGGAAGAGCTTGAAAAGCTGGGCAGCAAGCTGCTGGGCGTCAGCCTCAAGAAGATCGAGGAGGCCATGTGGCCTGCAGGATCCTGATTTTCTGCAGGCGAAAGATGATTCCATTACCAACTGACCTCTAAACCGAAAAGCCGGAAAAAAATGACTGACCGTTTCAATCTGACAGGACAGGCTGCACTGATTACAGGAGGAGCCAGTGGAATCGGCAAGGCCATCGCCCAGGCAATCCTCGAGGCCGGTGGCAAGGTCTGGATCGGTTCGCGCACAGCCGAGAAGGTCGAAACAGCTGTCGAGGAGCTGAGCGAATCAGCGGGAGAGGATGCCGTCCTTGGCCAGAGCCTCGATGTCACAGATGACCAGAGTGTCGAGGAGACCACGGCTAAGGCGCTTGAGAGTTTCGGACGCATCGACATCCTGGTCAACTCCGCGGGGATCATTATCAAGAAACCGACGCAGGAGCTGACCCTCGATGAATTCAACACGGTCCACGAGTCCCACGTAACCGGAACCCTGCGCTGCTGTAAGGCTGTCGCGGCGGCTATGAAGGAACAGGGCTCGGGATCGATCATCAATATCGCCTCGATCAGCTCCTTCGTCGATCTCGTCGAGGTTGCCGCCTACGCCTCGGCCAAGAGCGCGATCCTGGGACTCACCCGCAGTCTCGCCAATGAATGGGCCAAGTACGGCATCCGCACCAACGCCATCGCGCCGGGATTCATTCCCACCGATCTGAACCGAAAATTCCTCGAAGGAACCGAGCGCGGACGGCGGATCCTGGAGAACACCCCCATGGAACGCTTCGGTACAGCTGACGAGATCGCCGGCGCCGCCGTCTTTCTCTCCAGCCCGGCGGCCTCCTTCGTCAACGGGCACACCCTGGTGGTCGATGGCGGCTACCTCGCCTGCGGCATAGGTGATTCCTTCGCGCCCTGGGCGCGGCCGGACGAGTGATCCGGCTGGGGCCTATTTGATCTCCCAGTCCGCCTGCCTGAGGACCGCGTTCGGGGAGCTCGCCAGCCGCTCGTACCAGACCGAGAGCAGGGAACCATCGGCAAATTCCACCGTGCTGGGATAGCCCAGATCGCCGGAATGACCGTCACCTGAGAGCACCATGGCCTCCGACCAGGTCTTCCCCTCGTCGCTGCTCACCCGCGCCTGGTTGCCCAGTGGTTTGCGGCGGTGGCCATAGGTCATCAGCAGCCTTCCATCACCGAGGCGAATGAGATGCGATGGCAATCCCCAGACCCCGATCGAGCGCGGCGTCGACCAGGTCTTGCCTCCATCGCTCGAGTGGCTCTGCAGGGTCTCGCCGCTGTTTTTCTTATTGTGGTTGCGGATATGCACGACGATCCGCCCGCTGGCGCACTCGACCGCATGGAGCTCATGGTAATCGGCCTTATTGTCGCCCTCCCGCACGGGCAGATCCGTAAGGTATTGCCAGGCCTGGCCGTCATCGACGGACTGCGCGAAGCCCACGCGGGTTCCCTTCCACAATTCCTTGCCGGGATAGAGCAGCCGGCCATCGGAGAGC
>JAKUSY010000092.1:7916-9275 GCA_022451445.1 Planctomycetota bacterium | reverse complement strand
GGGCGCCCACTGAGCGAAGACCCTGCGGTTGCGGCCCTCGCAGCAGCTCACCACGTCTAAGGCCCCGTCCCCTTCGAGGTCGCTGACAACCGCGTCCTCCGGTGACTTCACCCGGGCGACCGTGACCAGCGGCCAGCGTTCGGCCACCTTTCGAGGACCGGGGTGGAGGTAGGCGCGTATGAGCCCCCCCTCCTCCCAGCCGGTGGCGATATCCCCGTGGCCATCCGCGTTTACATCCAGGAAGCGAACCCCGTCCGCGCCACGGGAGGAATTGTCGATGGTATGACGAACCCAGGCGTCTTCCTGCGCCCCAAGCGCCGAACAACAGAAAAAGAACACGGCCACCTCTAAGCGCAGCATCTTCGCCTCCGGCCTCCTAGTCTGATAAACCCCGGCATCTTCGGGTACAAACGCATCCTTGAACAGGAAATATCCCGTCAGCGCCGCTGAGACCGCCAAATGGAAGTGAATCAAACTCCATCGCTTCCCGTCCTACCCGCAGATCACCCTCGCCGGGGTGAAAAACCCGTATTTTATGGCACATCCCCAGCCTCAAAGGGTTACATTCCATTATTAAGCGGTTCCGGCAATCCGGGGCCGACAGCAAACCGGACCACTCTTCAACTTTCCGTTTCTGGAGTACATCATGTCACGAAAAACCGTGGTTTACACCCTGGTGGCTCTCTTTATCAGCTCCGCGGGTTCTCTGCTGCAGGCCGCCGAAGGCTGGATCACCGACTACGAGGCCGCCAAGAAACAAGCCGCCAAGGAAGGCAAGGACATCCTGATGGACTTCACCGGCTCGGACTGGTGCGGCTGGTGCATCCGGCTGAAAAAAGAGGTCTTCAACCAGGAGGCCTTCAAAAAGCAGGCTCCGAAGCACTTCGTTCTTCTCGAGTTGGATTTCCCCCGCGCCAAGAAGCTCGAGGCCAAGCTCAAGGCACAGAATGAAAAACTCCGCGGCGAGTTCGGTATCAATGGCTATCCGACCATCATGCTGACGGACGCCGGCGGCAAGCCCTACGCCAAGACCGGCTACCAGGCCGGCGGCCCGGAGAAATATATCGCCCACCTGGCTGAAAAACGCGCCGCGAAAACAGTACGTGACCAGAGCTTCGCCGCCGCGGAAAAAGCCAAGGACGACACCGAGAAGGCCAAGCTCCTCGACAAGGCTCTCAGCATGATCGAGAAAACCGGGGGAATCCCGGTGCTGAGCGTCTACGGCGATGTCGTCGCCCGGATCATCAAGCTCGACAGTGATAACAAGGCCGGCCTCAAGAGTAAATATGGCGCGCGCTTCGCCCTCGAGGACCTCAACAAGAAGCTCCAGGCCGGAAAATACGCAGAGGCCATCAAGGG
>JAKUSY010000092.1:0-7903 GCA_022451445.1 Planctomycetota bacterium | reverse complement strand
CTATCTCGCCG
Source organism: Planctomycetota bacterium (assembly GCA_022451445.1). Lineage (GTDB taxonomy): Bacteria > Planctomycetota > UBA8108 > UBA8108 > UBA8108 > UBA8108. The sequence continues at coordinate 7,892 of JAKUSY010000092.1, read as the reverse complement.
AGAAAGGCGGGGAAAAAGAGATGAAGCAGAAAATCGCCTTCCTCAAGGCGAGGGCGGTGTTCATGCAGAGCAAGGGCCAGGACTTCAAGGGCGCCATCGCCGCCCTGGAGGCCGCCCGGGCGCTCGCTCCCGAGACCTCTGTCGGCAAGCAGATCCCCAATATCCTCAAAGGCCTCAAGGCCCAGGCGAAAAAGCAGGCTGGGGAAAACGCCCCGAAGCCGAAGAAGACTGAGAAGTCCGAATAAGCTTCCCTGCCTCTTTTCTTTCCCGGACGTTATTTCTTCTTCCTGGCCTTGTTGAGAGCCCGGTACCAGCCCCAGTTCCTGCCGGCGAGATCCTTCATGAGCTTCTCATCGGAGCCGGTGAAACCGTAGGTCACCACGCGCACTCCAAGAAGGTAATTCAGCGCCGCGACCCTCTTCTTGATCTCCTCCGGTCCCCCGCCGCGCGATGGCGCACCATCGGAGAGCAGGTAGATCGTCTCAACACCCTTGACCTTCAAGGCCAGCACCAGCGAATCGTGGATGTTGGTCCCTTTGCCGGTCTGGAGGCTCCTGGCAAAGCCCTCGGCGGCCAGTACGTTGGTCCTGGTGCCCGGCTGTAATTTTCCCCGCCCGCGCCAGGAGCGCGCGGTTCCATCGTAGGGAATGATGGTAAAGAGGCTCTCGCGGCTCAGACCGCCGACGGCTTTTCCCAGCTCTGCCTTGACGATCTCGACCTTGGGTGAGCTTCCCTGACCTGGCATCTTGACCTGGCCATTCATGCTCGAGGAGATGTCGATGCAGAAGATCGCGCGCAGGGCGATACGATCACCGAAAAAGACAGTATTTCCGCCTCCGCTGACGGCCTTGGGATCGTAGTTCGGCTCGTCCGGCAGCTCCTTGCCCATATCATCCCAGCGCTTCTTCACCGCGCCGGCATCACCGACCCCGGCGGCTCCAAGCGCCCTGTACAGCTCGCTCTGGATAACACTGGCGAGATCCTCGAGGTGGCGTCCCATGTCCTCCTCCTCCCTCAGGCGGGTGATGAGAACATCGATGGCTTCGGGCCAACCGCTGTCCACGAGCAGCCGGACCGCCCAGGTCTGGATGCCACGGTCCTTGCTCCTGGTCGCCTCGGTATAGAGCTCCAGGATACCGGACTTCAAATCGCCGCCCGCACCAGAGCCGGCGAAGGCCTTGAGCCCCAGGACCTGGGAAGGATATACCGACGACAGCGTCTTCTTGATAAGGCCCCGGACGACCGAGAGCAGGTCCTTGTCCACCCGCGTACGAAGAGCCTTCAGGAGCCCCTTGTGTACCTCGTGGCGGCCAAAAACATCGAGGCGTTTTGCCGATTCGACCCTATTGTACTGGCGCAGGACGTAGCTGTAGGCGGACTCCCCGCCCTTGGCGAGACGCTCGACCATCGGAGCGAGAACGTCATCAGGCGAATCCGCGAGCGCCGGAAGACACAGGAAAACAGCCGTGATGGTAATGCTGAGAGTTCTCTTGGGGTTCAATTCACTTACCTCGTTCCGGGTGGCCTGCGGCCGGGCCCGGGATGATCGTGTTCAGCCAGTGTGGCAGGGAGATCCTGCTTCGATTCATTATTTTAAATCCAATCGCTCTCTCAGAAGAGGATCTTTCAGGTTTTTTTCCCCCACCCCCCCGGGAAGAATACCGCCGACCCGCCGGAGGGAGGCTTGTCAAGCGGACTCCGGAGATGCAGTATGAGGCCATGAGCACTCTGCCAGGCGATGACGATCTTCCAGAAGAGGAGCCCCTGCCGGACGGGGAGGTCCCGGAAGATTGGAGCGTCGAAGGGCCCGGGATGAAAGAGTCTCCCGGCGATGACGTGATCGCCCTCAACGAGGACTTCTACCGGGCGCTGGAAGCTCTCGATACCGAGCGCATGGAAAAGGTCTGGCATCGGGCAGAGTGGGTAACCTGCGTACATCCCGGCGGTCCGATGCTGACGGGCTGGGGGGTGATCCGGGACAGCTGGGAACAGATCTTCAAGGGCACCCAGAACATCCGCTTCGAGCTCTCGGACATCGGCGTCCGGATCGAGAATCGCACCGCCTGGGTAACCTGCACCGAGAACATCCTCCACCTCAGCACCTCCGGGGTATCGAATGTCGCCGCGGCCGCGACCAATATCTTTCTTCGAACCGAAGACGGCTGGCGACTGGTACTGCACCACGCATCGGCGATCCCGGAGATCAAGAACCGGGAGTAGCCCGGGCCGTCTCCACAACACCCTAGGCTGTAGATGAGCGCTCCGGAGATACGCATAGCAACCCTCGATGAGCTCCCTGAAGGCGAACCGCGCGTCTACCAGGTGGGTGAGCTCTACCTGGCTGTCTGCAAGGTGGAGGGAAAAATCTACGCCCTCGAGGACCGCTGCACCCACGATGATGGCCCGCTGGCCAGCGGCTGCCTGCACGGCTACGAGTTGGAGTGTCCGCGGCACGGGGCGCGCTTCGACATTCGTGACGGGTCGATCTGCCGGATGCCAGCCCACAGTGAGGTACCCACCTTCAAGGTCCGGATCGATGGCCGCGAGGTTTTCGTGGAGCTGCCGGCGGAAGAATGAGCTCCCCCCGTCTTGAAGGCTTCGCGGCGGCATGGTAGAAGCGTTGTTTGGCCGAAGCGGAAAAATACCGCCGGACAGGCCACCAACGATCACCAGGAGGTGTTCCCCATGCAGGATTACGCTCATCCCGAAGCTCTCGTCAGCACCGACTGGGTCGCTGAGAACAAGGACAACAGCGACGTTGTCGTCGTAGAGGTCGACGTCGACACCGGCGGCTATGACCAGGGCCACGTTCCCGGAGCTGTGGGCTGGAACTGGTCCGAACAGCTCTGCGACCAGGTTGTTCGCGACATCCTCCCGAAAGAAGGGATGGAAAAACTCCTCTCCTCCTCGGGAATCAACAACGACGCCACTGTCGTTCTCTACGGCGACAACAACAATTGGTTCGCCGCCTGGGCTTTCTGGCAGCTGAAGGTCTACGGGCATGAGAAGGTCGCGATCATGAACGGCGGGCGCGGGAAATGGCTCGCCGAGGGGCGCGAGCTCTCAACCGACACCCCGGAACCGGAGACGACGGACTACACCGCCTCCGATGCCGACAACTCCCTGCGCAGCTTCCTGCCCGAGGTGCAGAAAGCTCTCGGCGAGGGCGGCTTTGACATGGTCGACGTCCGCAGCCCGGAGGAATTCAGCGGCGAGATGCTCGCCCCGCCCGGCCTGCCGGAAACCTGCCAGCGCGGCGGACACATTCCCGGAGCCAGCTCGATACCCTGGGGGATGGCCTGCAAGGAAGACGGCACCTTCAAAGACCGTGAAGAGCTCGAAGAGCTCTATGCCTCCCGGGGAGTTGACGGCGATCGCCCGGTCATAGCCTATTGCCGTATAGGTGAACGCTCGAGCCATACCTGGTTCGTTCTGGCATATCTCCTCGGCTTCAACGGTGTCACCAACTATGACGGAAGCTGGACCGAGTACGGCAACCTCGTCGGCGTCGAGATCGAAAAGGGGAGCTGATGGCCGAAGCGCTGCGTTCGGAAGACTATCTGCGACGAACCGACTCCGTGGCCGGCTGGCCGGTCAGGATCGTCACCTACAGGATCGGAAACCGGCATTATTGTCATATCGACAACGTATCCCCGGGAGCCACCATCTCACGCGCGGAAGGAACGAGCTGCCGGGAAGCGGAGGAGGCCGCGCTCTCGAAGGCTGCTGAGCGCCTGGAGAAAACGCGACGGCGGTCCTGATTCGGTTCCCGGGACGGGCCTTACTTGCTACGGAAGCGGGACTGGGTAAAAATAACGGCTGAACGAGCTGAACCAGGTACCTGCCAGTGAAAGCCACCGCCCATTTTTTTTCCTCCGCATCGGTCCTCCTGGCCGCGGCAATCTTCACGATGCCATGTCCGTCGAATGCCGAAGACGGGCTGCGGATGGAGCCCTCTCTGCGCCGGCCCATAGCCCTTGCCGTATGCGGTGGCCTGTTGGTCTGCGCCAACCGTGACAGCGGCTCGATCTCCCTCGTCGACCTTGGCCGGCTCGAGGTCAGCTCCGAACAGAAGATCGGACTGCGGCTTGGAGACCTCGAGAGCAGCGGCACAAACGTGCTCGTGACCGATTCCGTCGCGGGACGCCTCCTCTGCCTCTCTCTCAAAGATGAAAAGCTCGTGCCGACGGCCTCCATCCCCATAGGTGGCTCACCGCAAGATCTCGCCATCAGCGCTTCGAAGAAGAAATGCTCCGTCACCTCCCCCTGGAAACGACAGGTAACCATCGCAGACCTCGCGAGCGACGGACGCCTCGTGTCCCGACAGGCGAAGGTGATTGAGTTGCCTTTCTCGCCCGGGCGGCAGGCCTTCTGCCGCGAAGACACCCTGCTGGTGGTAGCTGACGCCTTCGGGGGACGCCTCGCCCTCATCGATCCCCAGGCCGCGAGGCTGCGCGGAATCCGCCGGATCGAGGGCCACGGCATCCGAGGCCTAGCCCCCAGCAGCGATGGAAAGAGCCTGCTCCTCTCACACCAGCGGATTGAAAGCCGCGCTCCCACGACCAGGAACCGGGTCTTCTGGGGCCAGGTGATCAGCAACATCTTCAGAAGCGTCAGCTTTGAGCACCTGCTCGAGGAGAGCGCTGGCAGCCTCGAGGAGACGCGGGCCGTGGCTCATTGGAGTCTCTACCCCTTCGGCACGCCCGGCAAGGCCGCGGGAGACCCCGGCGCCGTCGCCGTCGGTCCCCGTGGAACGACCCTTGTCGCCCTCGGTGGAGTTGATCGCATCGCCCTGCGGTCAAGACCGGGGCAGGTCTTCGAAGAGCTCGAGGTCGGCGACAGGCCCGTGGCGGTAGTGCTCGGGCCCATGGAACGATATGGCTACGTAGCCAATTTCTTCGGTGACTCCATCTCGGTCGTCGACATCGCCGCCACCGAGGTCGTGCGAACCATCTCGCTGGGGCCCGGCAGGAAGCTGACGCCGGCGGAACGGGGAGAGAAGCTGTTTTTCGATGCGAAGCTCTCTCTTGACGGCTGGTACAGCTGCCACAGCTGCCATCTCGACGGACATACCCACGGTGAGCTGAACGACAACCTCGGGGATGAGACCTACGGCACGCCAAAGCGGGTTCCAACCCTGCTAGGCACCTCGAACACCGGGCCCTGGGGCTGGCTCGGCAATCGGACGACCCTCTGGGAGCAGGTGGAAAAATCCATCGAAACGACCATGCGGGGAAAGAAACCTAAAGCGAAAGTCGTGGAAGCCCTCGTCGCCTATCTCGAGCTCTTCGATACCGCCCCGCCGGTGATCCCGACAGGAAACAAGGCGGCCCTGAGGAGAGGCCAGGACGTTTTCGAGCGTCTCAAATGCGGCAAATGCCACAGGCCCCCGACCTATACCAGCGTGGGAACCTATGATGTCGGCCTCAAGGATGAAACTGGGCAGGGCTCCTACAATCCGCCCTCACTCAACGGGCTTCAACACCAGGGTCGATTCCTGCACGACAATAGCGCCGAGACGCTCTCGCGCGCCCTCGAGCTCCATCGGCCGACGGCCATGAAGAGCCTGCGGGGCACCGAGCGCGCGGACCTGCTGAGGTTCCTTTTGAGCATCTGAGACGCCGGCGTCCGCTCAGGGCGTCTCCCAGCAGCCGCTCTCCGCGGAACGCAGGATGGCCTCGATCACTCGCATATTGGCGACGGCATCCTCGAGCGGGGTCGTCACCTCTCTGTCCTCGAGTATGGCGCGCGAAAAATCATCGCCCTGTACGGTGTACTGATCGCAGGTGGCGAATTCCAGGGTCTCGATATCCCCACCGAAAAGATCCCCGCCGGAATGAAACACCCGGCAGGGCCTGTCAGACGGCGCGTTGAAGGGAATCTCCACCTCGAGCCGGCCCTCGGTCCCGAAAAAATTGGCCCGCTGGTAGGACACCATCTGGGTGCTGCAGATGAAGGACGCCTGCCCTCGCGGAAAATCGAGAATGGCGGAGGTGAGGCGGTCGATCTCCATGTCCGGATCTCTCTCGACGAGTCCGAGAACCCGGGTGGGTTCCTCCCCGAAAACGAAGCGCGATGTGGTGATCGGGTAGCAGCCGATGTCCATGAGCCCGCCACCGCCGATATCCGCCTTGTTGCGGATATTTTCCGGATCCCTGTTGAAATAGCTGAAGACGTATTGCGCTCCCAGCAGCTTCCCGACAGCGCCCTCGCGCACGCGCTCTCGCACCGCCAGCCACTGCGGATGAGTCCGGACCATGAAGGCCTCCTGGAGCTTGACCCCGGTGCGGTCCCGGGCCTCGATGAGCTCCAGGGCCTCCGCCGAAGACAGCGCGATCGGCTTCTCGCAGAGAACGTGCTTGCCCGCCTCTGCCGCCTTGACCGACCAGGGAACGTGCAGATGGTTGGGTAGTGGATTGTAGACCGCGTCGATGTCGGGGTCCGCGAGCAGCTCCTCGTAGGAGCCGTAGCTCTTCGCGATCGCAAGCGAGGCGGCCGCCGAGGCGGCGCGCCCGGCATCCCTTGAGGCGATCGCGGTTACCTCCGAAACCTCTCCCTGCTGCATTGCCGGAATGACCTTCTCGACGGCGATCTTGGCGACCCCCAGGATTCCCCACCTGATCTTGGCACTCATGTCTCAATCCTCTATGTTCAGCTTAAAGGGCCACATGATGCAGGAAGAGCCCCCCGGCGTCGAGACTACAATGGCGACGGCGCCCGGGTAGAGGCCGGGCATCAGCGGCGACGAACCCAGCCCTTCCCCAACAGCAGCCGGCCGTTTTCGTTTTCGACCCCCGCGTAGGGGTCATCCTCGATGAGAACGTTGCCATCGAGATCCAGGTAATCCGCCAGCGGCCCGAGCTGGGCCGCCGCCGAGATCAGGATGGAGGTCTCTATCATGCAGCCGAACATGACCTGCAGGCCCAGGGTCCGGGCGAGGTGAACCATTCGCAGGGCCGGCAGGATCCCTCCGCATTTCACCAGCTTGATATTGATGCCGTGGAAACGCCCGGCGAGCCTCGGAACGTCCTCCGGGATGATGGAGTTCTCGTCCGCGATAACCGGCAGGGCCGACCTGCGGCAGACCTCCTCCATGGCATCGAGCTCCTCGGGCGGCAGGGGCTGCTCGATGAACTCCACCCCGAGTGCCTTCAGCTCTGCCGACTTCTCGATCGTCTCCCCGGCCGTCCAGCCGCAATTGGCGGCGCCGCGGAAGACGGCCTCTGTCTCCTTGCGCAGCTCACGAATGATCTCGATGTCCTGCGGGGTACCGAGCTTCACCTTCAGGATGGGGTACTGGCGGGCCTCGCGAAGCTTCTCGACCATCTTCTCGATGCTGTCGATGCCGATGGTGAAAGATGTCAGCGGCGTGCGAAGCGGGTTGAGGCCCAGCATTCTCCAGAGCGGGGCACCGAGCTTGCGACTGGCGAGATCGAAGAGCGCCGTATCGAACGCGCAGAGAGCGCCGCGGCGATCCCCGAGAACCTCCGCCGCCTGCTCGATAATATCGCGGTAATAGAGCGGGTCGGCGTCGCTGACAAGCTCTTCGAGAAGCTCGAGGTCACCACGCACACCCTCGGCATCCTCGCCGTAGAAGCTCGACGGACTGGCCTCCCCGAGGCCCGTCAGGCCTCCATCTTCGAGCTCCACGGTGACCACGCGGACCACGTCCTGGGATTCCCGCGAGATCGTGAAGGTGTGACGAAGATGGATCTCTTCGATAGCCGTCTTCAGCTTCATGGTCTCAGTCCTCCGCTCCTTCACCCATCCGCCGGCGCTCCTCGAGCACCGCATCGACAATCGGCTCACAACCGAAACGCACCACGTCGGTCGCCGGGAGGCCCAGGCTCTCACCGAGCGAGGCGAGCAGCTCTCGGGCCGCGCTCTCCTGA
>JAKUSY010000091.1 GCA_022451445.1 Planctomycetota bacterium | reverse complement strand
GTTCCCTGGCGCCCGTGTTCTTCTTCGGCGGGTTGGTGCTCATGGTGATCGGCTTTATCGGTCACCTCTTCGGCTCGTTGATCAAGGCCGCGGTGTCGCGTCAGCGTGAGTTTCTCGCCGATGCCTCGGCTGTTCAATTCACTCGTAATCCGAACGGTATCGCCGGGGCGCTGCGGAAAATAGGGGGCTACGGAGATGGTAAGCTCAAGAGCCCGAAAGCGTCAGAGATCTCGCATATGTGCTTTACCAGCGTCAGCGGAGGTCCCTTCAGCCTCAAGTCCTTTCTCATCTTTGTGGGGAGCATCGCGGTCCTGTACTTGGTTATCGCAATCCTTGCCGCAGACTTTTACGGGGGCAGTCTCTGGCAGCCCCTGACCCTGTTCTGGGTGGTGGTAATTCCCATGGTTTGCTTCGGTCTGGCCTGGCTGCAAAAGCTGACCGGCCTGACCCATCCGCCTCTGCCCGAGAGGATCTCCCGCATCGAGAAGATCCCAGTCAAGGCGATCGGACCTGCCGCGACGTCGGCGGGGGCGCCACTGGCGGCCGGTGTAGCCGGCCTGTCGGGGGGTGGCCGCAAATCACGGCGAAGGCCGCCGCGGCGGAGGAAGACAGCGAAAAGGAAAATAACCGCGCAGGCTGCAGATGTCGTTGCCAGCGCCGGATCGGTGACCGAGGCCGGGATCAGGAATGCCATCCACATTGTCGCCTCGCTTCCCGCAGGTCTTGCTGAGGCGGCCCGGCATCCTCTCAGCGCCACCGCCCTGGTGTACCTCTTGCTTCTTGCTGAGGATAAGAAGGAGCGCCGGAGGATGGTCAGGAAGGGGCTCTCGGGGATTCTCGGGAAGGACGAGCTGGGCGAGCTGGTTCGTCTTGAGAAGCGGATGCCCCGGCTGGATGACCATGCGCGGCTTCCGCTGCTGGAGATGTGCGCGCCGGCCCTGCGGCTCCTGACGAAAGACCAGGCCCGGCAGTTCATCGGCCGGATCGAGCAAATCGTCAAGCTCGACAATAAGGTCGATCTCCGGGAGTTCTGCTACATTACGATGATCGAGTTTTGCCTGTATGGAGCCGGGAGGCTGCGCCGGAAGAGCAAGAAGCGCTACAGGAAGTTTAACGAACTGGCCCCGGATTTCTCGTGTGTTCTCTCCGCCCTGGCGGATGCCGGGCATGTTGATCCGAGTCAGCGCTCGCGGGCCTTTGAGTATGCGCGGAAGGTTTTCGGGGGGAAAGTTGAACTGAAATACGAGGCGGCGACTGTCACGGTCAAGGGGCTGAGAGCCTCGATCGGGAGGTTGGCGCGATCGTCTATTCGGATGCGCAAGGCGTTTCTCAAGGCCGCCTCAAATTGTGTCCTGTTCGATGATGTCATCGACGTCCGGGAGGCGGAGCTGCTGCACTCTTTAGCCCACGCCATAGGCGTACCCCTTCCGCCGTTTCTCGCCGGCACTGGCAACGACTGAGAGATTTCCGGATGCCCTTCCCCGGGGAGCTCAACTGGTTGCGGGCAGCGAACTCAGGCTCCCGAATTATTTTCATAAATCTTGAGATTGTGCACGAATTCTCGGATTGGCTGGTACATTTGACTATAGAAGGATGCGATGGTCCTGCTGGGGCATGGGCCGTCGATTCGGGACATAAACGTCGGGCTTGGCAGAACAGCGATAGGAGTATATCCATGCGCAAGTTAGTCTTCCTGGCAATCGTTCTGGTTGCAACGGGGGTAAGAGCACAGGATGGCACCTCTTTTCTCAGGGGTGATGCCAACCTGGATCTCGAAGTCAATCTCACCGACGCGGTGTACATTCTCAACAACCTCTTCCTCGGGGGCGCTCCATTGCCCTGCGCCGAGGCGGCGGATGTGAACGGGGATGCCGCCACCGGCGGTACGGTAGACCTCTCCGACGGCGTTTATCTTTTGAACTTTCTCTTCCTTGGCGGCGATCCGGTCCCCGCTCCCTTTCCGGAGTGTGGCTCGATGAAGCTCGTTCTCGGCTGCGAGAGCACCGGCTGTCCGGACATCGGTCCCGGTGGGGAATCCTGTGAGGCGATGGACGTCGAGGGCGTCGGCCTCTGCAGGATGTTGCTCGGTTTTTACTGGGACGGTGAGAGCTGCCAGTCCCTCGGCGGCTGCGACTGCGCCGGCGATGATTGTGGAGAGCTCTATGACAGCATCAGGTCCTGCGAGGCCGCGCACGTCGACTGTATCGATGACGAGCCTGAGCCGGTCTCCTGTGAGCCCATGGATGTCGCGTCAGAAGGCCTCTGCGCCGCCATTCTCGGCTATTATTGGGACGGCAGAGGCTGTCGCACGCTCAGCGGCTGTGATTGCGCGGGGCGTGATTGCGAAGAGCTCTACGATTCCATCGAATCCTGCGAAGCGGCCCACGTAGATTGTGGCCCCGATATTCTTCCGGGCGACTGCGAGCTGCGCCAGGACGGCTGCCTCGTCGTGAACGCGCGTAGCGGTTGCTACCAGATCCGGGCAAGGAACGGCCGTCTGCTGAATCTCGACCCGGGACGCAATGGACGCCTGCTGGCCTCGCTCGGAGACGGCTGGTGCGGCACCTTCATGCTCTCGCTCTGCCGCGAGTGCGAAGCCACCTGTGCTAACAATGTCCTGACCGGACCCGTCTTCACCGTCTGCGGGGTTCGGGGCAGGGATGATGTCGAACCTGGCCCGGTAGAGGTTCCTGAACCGGGCGTTATTGGCCCCGTCGAGCGTCCGGGAGAGGACGCGATCGGTCCCGTAGAGAGACCGGTTCGCGGCGGCTAGATCGGAGAAAACCCGAAGACCCACTTCATTTTGAACAATAGTCTTCCTCGCGGGCATCATTGTGGTGCAGTGATGCGACCCACGGGCCGGCTGAATTCCTTCAGCACCAACCCTACCATTTCGACCCAAACACTCAGCCGGCCCTTCTTTTTCTCTTTATAATAACTCTCTACCGGACCAATCTGGCTCCAGCAAAGGAACCTCCCGCTCTACCTGGCGGCTCGCAGGGGCGAGCCGGGCTGATTCACAGGAAAGGTGTTATTCGAAATGCGCATGAGAATTTTCCCTGTCTGTCTGCTGTCTTTTGTTTTTCTCCAGCCGGGTCTCTCCCCGGCCGCCCTCCCCGGAGCCGAAGAGTGGACCAGGGCGCAGGCGATCGATGAGCTCGATGCTCTCGTGGTCATCGAACGCCTGAAGCGGAAGAAACCCGCGGATCGGATGGCGCAGGTCAGGGCCTGGCTGAAGAAGCTCGAGGCGACCGGCCTCGATCTTGGAAAGGATGCCTACGTCAAGGCCTTCGCGCTGTATCTCGTCACCAAGAAAGATGAGGGGCCGAGCGCGAATCCCGTGCCATCGATCGAGTGCCTCGTGGGACACATCCTCGAGCATGGCGGTCTGCCGGAAGATGCGGGTAAGAAATATAGCGGCTGGATCGACCGGATCCTGCCCCGGGCGATCGGCGAAGCCATAGAGAAGAACGAGCACGAGAAGGCCGGGAAGCTCCTGCCTGCGCTTGCGCGTCACGGCGCGCGGGGAGCCTATGGAGCCTATTCAAGCATCGGCTCCCGGCTCGCTGCGAGCGAGGAGCCCGCGGACGTCAAGCTCCTGACCGAGCTCGTCGCCATGGCGATGGCGGATGGGAGTATGGACATCGGCATGAAGGGGAAGCTCCTGAGGTATCTCTATTCGGCGGAAGCCCGTGGGTCCGGGGATGTTCTTAAGGCCGGAGGGCGTGGGTCCGCGGTCGCCGGGAGGCCCTCCCGGGGGGATTCCGCGGGGGACATCCGTTTCGTGGAATTTTCCGGTAAGACCCTCGAGGGCAAGGAGCTCTCGGTGAAGGATTTCCGCGGCAAGGTTCTCCTGATCGATTTCTGGGCTACCTGGTGTGGTCCCTGCGTTCGCGAGATGCCCAACGTGGTGGCGACCTATGAAAAATACAAGGACAAGGGCTTTGCCATCCTCGGCGTGAGCCTGGACCACGCCGGCGATGAGGAGAAAATTCGCGCCTTCTTGAAGAAGGCGGGAATGCAATGGCCCCAGCTCTACGATGGCAAGGTCTGGAAGAACGGGCCGGGGGTGCTGAACAATATTCGCAGCATTCCCTTCACCTTCCTGCTCGATCGGGAGGGCAAGGTGCGTTACAGCAAGCTGCGGGGCGAGGCGCTCGGCCGACGGGTAGAGGAGCTGCTCTCCGGCAAGGCGGCTGCTCAGGCGCCGCGGAAGCTGACCGGGGACCAGCTGGCCATGCGGGAGATCGATGAGATCCTCGGCGTGCGCAGGACCGGCAACCTGATCTTCTGTAAGGGAAACGATGAGGGACTCGCAAAGATCGATGCCTTCCTGGGGCGGTTCAAGGATTCGCCCCTGCGGGAGAAGGCCCTCTATCTGAAGGCGATCAGCCTCTGGGGGATGCATCGCTACGCTGAGGCCGCGCCTGTCTACGGCGACTTCCTCGAGGCCTGGCCACAGAGCGACTTTACGCGGATCGCCAGGATTCGTGAGGGAGCCGCCTACCTGTTTTCCGGACAGCCTGAGAAGGCCTTGCCGAAGCTGAAGGCGCTCCAGGAGAAATATCCCGACCAGCCCGAGGGCTACGCCCGGGAGCTGGCCTCGGCTCTTACCCGCGTGGGTAAGATCGAGGAGGCGAGACGTTTCATGGATGATGTGGAGAAATCGATGAAGGCGGCCGGCAAGAGCCGGATGCTGCCGCGGCTTCAGTCGGTCTTCGAGAAGCTGCGGGTCGTCGGTGGAAAGCTGAAGGACTTCGAGGTGAAGGAGCATCGAAGCGGCAAGGCCGTGACGCCCGGGAGCTTCGCCGGCAAGGTGGTCCTGGTTGATTTCTGGGCTACCTGGTGCGGCCCCTGCGTCGCCGAGCTTCCCCACCTGGAAGAGACCTACGAGAAGTACAGGGAGAAGGGCTTCGAGATCTTCTCCATCAGCCTCGATGACGACAAGGAGAGATTCGAGAAGAAGATCGCGGATGCGGGCATGGAGTGGCTTCACTTCTTTGATGGGGGCAAGTGGAAGAACGAGCTTGCGGTGCTTTTCGATGTCCACAGCATTCCCGCCAGCTTCCTGATCGACCGAGATGGCGTTATCCAGGCCGTGAACCTTCGGGGTGCGGCGGTCGGTGCCTGGGTCGGGCGCCTGCTTGAAGGGAAGAAAGGGGCGCCTCCATCTGTGGCGCTGCCCGTTCGTCCCGGTATCCTTCCCGGCCGGGCCAGGAGGCCCGCTCGCGCGGGGCCCCCGGTGAGCCTGGAGGCCAGCGCCAGCACTGAGGTGCTCACCCTCGATGTGGCGGTAAAAGCTCCCTGGCACGTTTTCGGCAAGGGAGCCGAGGATGGCCAGCCCGTGCGGGTAGAGTTCCTTGCAGGCTCCAGCTTCATCGCCGCCGGTGAGCCTCGGCTGCCTCCCGGCAAGAAGGGGGTGCTCGAGGGCGGCTTCAGGATCACGGTTCCGCTGAAGCGCGCTAAGGCCGGGGGAAAGATCCTCGCCGAGCTCGTCTACCAGGCGTGCAATGAGGAGATCTGCCTGCCTCCGAAAAGGCTTCGTATCGAAGAAAACGCGGCGCCGGCGAAGAGAAAGCCGTTGAACTCCTCCGCCCGCAGCGACATGAACCTGCGGGAAAAGTTTATCGCCCGGATGGAAGAACGTCTCGATCGCGGCGAGACGGTCAAGGCGGCCGAGCTCGCCGCGCAGCTCGATCGCAAGTTCTGTGAGATGGACTGTGTGGGTGGTTCCTCGGCTGTTCTCGCTCCCGCCGAGGTCTATGAGCGGGCTATCGATGGCGTAGTCATGGTAGGCACGATCTTCAAATGCGGCCGTTGCGAAAAATGGCACGCCGGGTTTTCCAGCGGGTTCGTCATCGGCTCCGATGGCATCGTGGTAACCAATTACCATGTGATCGAGAAGGCCTCCGAGGTCGAGACGCTCGGGGTGATGACGCACGACGGGAAGGTGCTGGCGGTAAAGTCGGTACTTGCCGCCGATGAGGGCAAGGACCTGGCTGTCCTGCAGGTGGAGGGAAAGGGGCTCGTGGCGCTTCCCGTAAAAGTCGGAGCCCAGGTTGGCTCCAGGGTCTTTGTCCTGGGACATCCCGATGGCCAGTTCTATACCTTCACCCAGGGCCTTGTTTCCCGCTACATGGTTCACGAAGGGCACAAAGAGAAGGGCGGAAAGGGCGGGGGCAAGCTGCGCCGCATGGCGATCACCGCCGATTTTGCCCGCGGCTCGAGCGGCGCGCCAGTGCTCGACGACCGCGGCCGGGTCGTGGGGATCGTCTCGAGTACCCGGTCGATCTACTACAATAAGGACAAGGGTGTTGAGAAGAACCTGCAGATGGTGCTGAAGCACTGCATCCCCTCGGATGATCTCCTCGAGCTGCTGCCCTCGCCCTCGAGCGTCCAGGCTTTTTGAGCTCGATCCGCGCCCGCGCCCGGCCGGCGGCTTTCCCCGGCTGTGTGCTACAATTGTTCTGAAAGTTTCCTTCTCCATTTCCAGCCGAGTAAGCAAGTGCGCTTCTACAGCCTGTCGATCCGGCTTTTATTGTTCGCTGTCCTTGTGGTGGCCGTGCGACCCCTGGGGGCCGATGTCGTCATCACGGAATTCATGGCGGACAACGACAGCACGCTGGCGGATGAAGATGGAGATTATTCCGACTGGATCGAGCTCTACAACAGCGGAACGGATTCGGTCGACCTCGCGGGCTGGTATCTCGCCGATGATCTTTCCGTCCTTTCGCATTGGAGGTTTCCCGCGCTGGTTCTCGAGGCCGGGGAGTTTGTCGTAGTATTCGCCTCCGGCAAGGATCGAGCCCTCCCGGGCGGCGAGCTGCACACCTCCTTTCGCCTTGACAGCTCCGGGGAATATCTCGCTCTTTTCCAGCGGGATGGGGTGAGCATCAGCCACGAATACGGACCTCTCTATCCTCCCCAGCGCGAAAACTATTCCTATGGCATGGGGATGCAGGGGCAGGATGTTTCGGTCGACAGGTTCTATTTCAGCGCTCCCACACCGGGCTCGGCCAACGGCGGGGGCGTTGAGGCATTCGTCGCCGATGTGGTCTACAGCGACGGCAGCGGGTTTTTCGGGCAGTCCTTCGAGGTGAGCCTGCAGACGGAAACTCCCGGTGCCGCCATCCGCTTCACCACCGACGGCAGCACGCCCTCGGAGGCTGGGGGAGTGCTCTATACCGAGCCGGTCGTGATCGCCGACACCACTGTTCTTCGAGCCGTGGCCTTTCTCGATGGCTACGAGCCCTCCTACCCGGATACCCGGACCTACATCTTCATCGAGACTCCGGATGGAAGGGGAGGAGTGCTCCGTCAGCAGCGCCGCCCGGTCGGTTTCCCCCTCACCTGGGGTGCCGGGATCGGAGCGGATTACGAGATGGACCAGGATGTCGTCAACGACCCGGGCTATCGTGATGAGATCGCGGATGATTTCCTGGCGCTGCCCTCGATGTCCATCGTCTCGGACCTGGACAACTTCTTCCATCCCAGTCCCAATCCGGACCTGGGCGGAATCTACTCCAATCCCCGCTCCAGCGGACAACGCTGGGAGCGTCCCTGCTCGATGGAGCTGATCTATCCCGATGGCCGGGAGGGGATCCAGGTGAACTGCGGCATCCGGATTTACGGAGGGATCAACCGCCGGCCTGACATTACCCCGAAGCACACCCTGAGATTGCTCTTCAAGAAGGAGTACGGCCCAGGGCGGCTGCGCTTCCCCGTCTATCCCGATTCCGAGGTCGACAGCCTCGATACCCTCGTGCTGCGCGGCCATCACGGTAACTCCTGGCTCAACCAGAATGCCAGCCAGCGAACCAACGCCCAGTATCTTCGCGATGAGTGGACCCGGGAGACGCAGCTGGCAATGGGAAGACCCGCCGCCCACGGAACATTCATGCACCTTTATCTCAACGGACTCTATTGGGGAGTTTACAACGTGGTCGAGCGCCCGACGGCGGCCTTCAGCGCCTCGTATTCCGGCGGCGAGAAAGAGGAATACGACGCCCTCAACTCCGGTGAAGTGGTCGACGGCGGTATCGCGGCATGGAATACCATGATGGGCATCGTCGGGGGCGGCCTGCAGAGCCCCGAGTCCTACGAAGAGCTCGCCTCCTGGTGTGACATTCCCAACCTGGTCGATTACATGATCGTACAGATGGGCGGCGGCGAGACGGACTGGGACCGCCACAACTGGTATGCCACCAGGCGCCAGGAGCCCGGGAGCGGCTACCAGTTTTTCTGCTGGGACACAGAGCACATCTTTCAGAACGTCGTCGTCGACAGGACGCGCCTCGATAACGAGAACAAGCCGACACGTATCTTCCAGCGTTTGAAGGAAAACGAGGAGTTCCGGCTCCTCTTTGCCGACCATCTGCATCGGCATTATTTCAACGGCGGGGTCATGACCGCCGAGGCCGTGGAAGAACGCTATATGAAGCTTGCCACGGAGATCCACTCGGCGCTGGCCTGCGAGTCGGCCCGCTGGGGCGACTGGCGCAGGCCCGGGCGCGCCTATACCCGGGATGTCGAATGGCTCGAGGAACAGCAGCGTCTGCTGGAGGATTACTTTCCCAGGCGCCCTGCGGTGGTGATGAGCCAGTTCAGCAGGGCGGGGCTCTACCCCGCGTATTCCGCTCCGGTTTTTTCCCCTCATGGTGGGGATCTGCCGGCTGGTGGACAGCCGCTGCAGGTTTCCATAGAGGTTGGTGTCGGGAACATCTACTACACCACCGATGGAAGTGATCCCCGCCTGCCGGGAGGACGTACAGGTCCCGGGGCGCTACGTTATACGGAACCTCTGGAGCTGAACTCAACGACGGTTCTGAAGGCCCGTGGGCTTCGCCGTGGAACCTGGACTGCCCTGAATGAGGCGGTCTTTGCCGCTGATGTGGGCGGGCTGCGGATCACGGAGCTCATGTACCACCCGAGGGCGCCGGATGATGACAGCCCCTTCGATGCCGATGATTTCGAATTTATCGAGCTCCTCAACGCGGGTGAAAATGTCCTCGATCTCGAGGGGGTTCGCTTTTCAGGCGGGCTGAGGTTCAATTTCTCCGAGGGGGCCGTCCCGAGTCTCCAGCCGGGCGAGATCGTTCTCCTTGTCGAGGATCTTGAGGCTTTCGCCACGCGGTACGATGTCGGCAGGCTGCTGATCGCCGGTGCCTATTCCGGTAATCTTTCCAATAACAGCGAAACCGTGATTGTTCTCGATGCGACCGGTAGCCAGGTCGTGGCCTTCTCTTATTCTGATGCCTGGCATCCTCTCAGCGATGGAGGAGGACATTCGCTCGAATTGAGAGACTCAGATGACTG
>JAKUSY010000090.1 GCA_022451445.1 Planctomycetota bacterium | reverse complement strand
GCCCAATGGCGAGGGTGCCTGGAAGTTCCTAATCCCGGCCTACTCCAACAAGGGGGCGCTCGGCGAAAAAGGCATGCGGGGCGTCAACCGGATCGGCTCCGGCCCCGGCATCCTGAGCACTGCCCTGGTAACTGACAGCACGGTTTTCTTCGGCGACGCAGGGGGCGTGTTCTACGCTCTCGAACGCTCGAGCGGAAAGAAGATCTGGTCCCTCAACGCCAAGGTCGATGGGTTTCCCGGCGGCCACCATGCCAACGTCTTCATGTCCTCTCCCATCCTGGCCGATGGAAAAATCATCGTCGGAGGCGGCAGCCACGAGCACCCCTACCCACCGACCCCCGCCTATCCCTGCTGTACGGGCCGCGGTTTCGTCATCGCCTTCGAACCCGAAACCGGCAAGATCGCCTGGAAATACGATGTCGGCCCGCCACCGAAGAAATTCAAGAAACCCATCGTCATCGAGGATGCCAACGGGAAACATGTCTTCACCTACGGGCCGGCCACGAGCTCCATCTGGTCCTCCCCCTCTTACGATGCCCGCCTCGGCATGATCTTCTTCGGAACCGATGTCCAGAACTCCCCGCGCGCCCCGACCCCCGACAACCCCCGGCTCGACACGGAATATTCGAGCGCCGTGATCGGCGTAGATGTCAAAACCGGAAAAGAGCGCTGGGTCACGCAGATCAACAAGGGAGACATCTTCAACCATTCGATGTCGGGCTATGACCCCAACACCGGCCTCTACAAGGACCTCTCGATCGGCGACACCCCGAAGCTCTACGATATCACCGTCCAGGGCAGGAAAACCCGGGTCGTCGGGGTCGGCTGCAAAGACGGCGGCTTCTACGTATTCGCCGCCGACGATGGGAAGCTCATCAACTCCACCCCTCTCTACAAGGGCAAGCCGCGCTTTCCCCTCGACCCGGAACCGGACAAGCGCCTGATCGCCCTGCCCAGTCCGATCGGCGGCATGCAGAGAGGTAGCGCGACCGATGGAAAGCGCGTCTTCACCAACGCTATCGACTGGCTGCGGATCGGGCGAGCCCTTCCCGATGGCGGGAGGGTGGTCTGCCTCTATCCCGATGCGACGAAAGAATACTGGAGACATGAGCGCCCTGTCATCAATTCCGGGCGTCGCGGGAAGATCGGCGATCCGGTCGGCTCCGGTATCGCTCTCGGGGGCGGCATCGCCTGTTTCACGACCACCGTGAGCGAGCAATTGGTGGTGCTCGACGTCAAAAGCGGCAAGGTGCTGAAGTCCATACACATCGGGACCGTGTGGAGCGGCCCCTCGATCTCCAGGGGCCGGGTCTACGTCGGAACGGGAAGCATCCTGTTCCTCAAGAAACAGATGAACGGCATTCTCTATAGCTTCGGCCTGCCCGGCGAGGACGAGGTGGCCCGCATGGGCAGCGGCGATGAATAAGGCCGCTGCCGGCTCTCTAAAAAGGAACTTAACCATGATGAAACGCGTTGCTCTGCTGCTGTTGGCCTTGCCCTCCCTGGTCGAGGCCCAGGGGTTTTCCGCCCCGGAAGATATCTCCTTTCGCAAAGACACCATCATGAGCGAGGGCGTCCGCCTGGGGGCCGAGGTTTTCTCGCTCAAGGCTAACGCGGAAAAGAAGCTCCCGACCATCGTCATGTGCCACGGCTGGGGGGGCACGGCGAAGGCGCTGCGCTCCGACGCGGCAGTGTTTGCCCGCGCAGGCTACCTTGTGGTCACCTTTGACTATCGCGGCTGGGGCGCCAGCGATGGCCGTATCATCCGCTCCGGCGAAAAAAACAAGGAGGGCTCCGGACCGGCGGTGAAAGAAATCCGGGAGGTTGTCGACCCCATTGAGCAGACCACCGACCTCCTCAACGCGATTCACTGGGTACAGGAAGAGAAACAATGCGACCGCGAACGCATCGGCCTCTGGGGCAGCAGCTTCTCCGGCGGCCACGTGGTCTACGCGGCGGCCCGCGACCCGCGCGTCAAGGCCACGGTCAGCCAGGTGCCCGCCTTTGACGGGCGCTGGGCCATCAACTCCTCCCGCATGCGAAAAGCGACCTACGGCGGCGCCACGCAGCGGGCCCGCGGCAAAACGGGTTATCCCGAGCCCGGCTCTCCCTCCATCGGCAAGCTGAAGGGGGCGCCAATCCTCGAGAAGATCGGCCGCTATGCCCCGGTGGAGGATGCCGCGCGGCTGAAGGGCTGCGCCACGCTCTTCATCCTCGCTGAGAACGAGGAGCTCTTCGATAACAAGGAGAATGGGATCCTCGCCCACAGCAAGGCAAAGGGGCCTAAGAAGCTCGTCATTGTCCCGGAAATCAAGCATTACGGCATCTACCGGGAGGCGAAAAAGCAGGCGCAGAAGCTCGCCATCGAGTGGTACGACGAACACCTGAAGAAATGAGCCTGGAGGCCCACCTGCGATGAAATTCAATCGAAACCTGCCCGTCCTTCTCCTGCTCGCCTCCTTCTGCCCCTCGGCAGCCGAAGCGAAAGATGCCCGTCCAAATTTCATTCTCTTCATCACCGACGACATCTCCGCCGCCGACCTGGGCTGCTACGGCAATAAGAAGATAAAGACCCCCCACCTCGACCGCATGGCCGCCGAGGGGCTTCGTTTCACCAACGCCTACCTGAGCATCTCGAGCTGTTCTCCGAGCCGCTGCAGCATCATCTCGGGCCGCTGGCCGCACAACACCGGCGCCTGTGAATTGCACACCACCCTGCCGAAGGACCAGTACGTCTTTCCCGAGACGCTGAAGAAAGCCGGCTACTACACTGTCCTCTCCGGCAAGCATCACATGGGAGGCGCCGTAGACCGCGGTTTTGACAAGGTCTCCAGGGGCAAGGGGCCTGGCAAAGAAGGCGACTGGGTGAAAATCCTCAAGGAGCGCCCCAGGGACAAGCCCTTCTTCTTCTGGTTCGCATCGAGCGACGCGCACCGCAACTGGGCCTTCAGCGGCGAGGCGCCCACCTACGACCCGAAGGAGGTCAAGGTGCCCCCGTACCTCGTCGATGGCCCCCAGACACGCAAAGATCTCGCAGACTACTACCACGAGGTGAGCCGCACCGATTATTTCGCCGGGCTGCTGCGAAAGGAACTCGAGGGGCAAAAGATCGCCGGCGACACCTACTTCATCTACATGAGCGACAACGGGCGCCCCTTCCCGCGCTGCAAAACCCGGCTCTACGATGACGGCATCAAGACGCCCTTCATCATCGCCTGCCCCGGACGGATCAAGCCGGCGGTGACCGACTCTCTGGTGAGCTCGATCGATATCGCCGCGACCATCCTCGAGCTTGCCGGGGCGAAGAAAGACCCGCGCGTACAGGGGGTCAGCTTCAGCGCCATTCTTCGCGACCCCAGGGCCACGACGCGCGACTTCGTCTACGCCGAGCACAACTGGCACGTCCACCAGGCACACGAACGGCTCGTGCGCTGGAAAAACTGGTCCTACATCCGCAACGCCTTTCCTGAACGCCAGCTCCTCTGTGTCGAAGCCGCCCCGAAATTCCCGGCCGGCAAGGAGCTCTGGGATGAAGAGGCTGGAGGGCGACTCAAGGCTCACCAGCGGGACATCTTCCTCAAGCCTCGGCCGGCCGAGGAGTTCTACGACCTCTCAGTCGACCCACACCAGCTGAACAACCTGGCGATGGACAAGCGCCACGCCTTTGTCCTCTCGAAGCTTCGCAATTCGCTCGACCGCTGGACGAAAGAAACCGCCGACAGTGTCCCGGAAAAACCGACCAACGACCGCCAGGACGCCCATGGCAAAAAATACCGCGACCACAAGCGCGGCCCGATGCCGGGCGCCGAGCTTAATTCGACCAGCAATAACCAGCCAGGACCCATCCGTGAATAAAGCCTGCCCCAGGTTGGGATTCACTTCCCTGCTATTTCTCTCCATCTCCCTGCTGCCGGCCGCCAGGAGCGCGGCCCAGGCGCCCTCTTCCGTTGCCGCGCCCGAGAAAGACAACACCCCGGCGGCACAGCTGAAATCCTTCACCCTCGACAAGCGACTCGTGGTCAACCTGTTCGCGGACGAAACGATGGGCATCGCCAACCCGATCTGTTTTCGCTGGGATGCCCGCGGGCGCCTCTGGGTCCTCTGCACCTGGGCCTACCCGCAGCTCAAGCCCGGTGAAATCCCCGACGACAAGCTGATGATCCTCGAGGATGTCAATGGCGATGGCAAGGCTGAGCGGATCAGCACCTTCGCCGACGGCCTGAACATGCCGACGGGCTTCGCTCTCGGCCACGGCGGCGCGTACATCGGCAACGGACCCGACCTCATTCATGTGAGCGACTCCGACGGCGATGGCAAGGCCGACCGCAGGGAGGTCCTCTTCAGCGGCTTCGGCACGGGCGACACCCACCAGAACATCAACTCCTTCGCCTGGACCCCCGGCGGCGAGCTGCTTTTCTGCCAGGGGCTGCATTGCTTCTCGCGCGTACAGACCCCCTGGGGCATTCGCCGCCTGGACGAACACGGCTCATGGCGGCTGCGGCCCTTGCGGCGCCAGCTGCACAGCTACCGGCGCTCCTCGGGCGGCGGCAACCCGTGGGGTTACGCCTTCGGAGACTGGGGCGAACCCTTCATCAAGAGCAACGGCGGAGGCATCAGCGAGTTCCTGCCGAGCATGATCCATACCGACCACATCACCGGCGGCTATTGGGGCGGAGCGATGCAGATTGGCGCCACGAAGATCAAGTCGATGGTGACCGAGATCGTCGCCTCGCCGCACCTGCCCGATGACCTGCAGGGGGATTTTCTCATCGCAGGCTACTTCGCCCGCAACATCGCGCGCCTGCGCCCCTCGGTGGATGGCGCCGGCCACAAGCTGCAAACTCTCGCGCCCCTGCTCACCTCCTCCCACAGCGCCTTTCGTCCGGTAGATCTCAACGTCGGCCCCGATGGGGCCATCTACGTCGCCGACTGGTTCAACCCCATCATCGGACACTACCAGGCATCTTTCCGGCATCCCGATCGCGACAAGAAGCGCGGCCGCATCTGGCGCATCTCCGCCAGGGGCCGGCCCCTCAACAAACCACCAGCCCTGGCAGCCATGACGGCCGCAGAGCTTTGTAAACAACTTGCGGCGCCAACGCGCTGGGTAAGCCAACAGGCCAAGCTGCGCCTGATGGACCTGCCCAAGGCCGATGCGATAGCCGCCACGCGAAGCTGGGTGAAGAGCCTGGATCCCAGCGATCCCGAACTCGAACACAAACTCTACGAAGCGGTCGGCGTCTTTGAATCACACGAGGAGGTAAACCGGCCGCTCCTGGAGCGCCTGCTGAACGCTAAGGACCATCGCGCCCGCGCCTACGCGACCCGCGTGCTGGGACGCTGGCATGACCGCCTGGATAACCCGCTGGCCCTTTTGAAACAACGTGCGGCGGACGAGCACCCGCGCGTACGGCTCGAGGCCCTCGTGGCCGCAAGCGATGTGCGCACTGCTGACTCGGTCGCTGTCGTCGCCCTGGCCGCAGATGGGCCCGCCGACCGATTCATCAACTTTGCCTTCTCCCAGGCCGTCCACGCCCTGGCATCGAGGTGGAAATCTAAGCTCCTGGCCGGGCGCCTGGACTTCAGCCGCCCGAACCACCTGGCCCGGGTCGTGGGTGCCGTCGGGGGAGAGGCTATGGCGGGCGTGGTGCGCCAACAGCTCTCCAGCGGAACTCTTGCCCCCAGGCGCCAGGCGGCCATGCTCGAGTTGCTGGCGGGGATCGGCTCCTCGGCTGACGCAGAGCTGGTGCTCAAGCTCGGCTCTGGCCGGCCCGGAGCGCTGCGAGCTCTCGCCACATCCTTCCGCGAACGCGGGCTGAAAGCACCCGCATCCGCCACCGAGCGACTTGGGCCGGCCCTGGCGAGCCCGGACAAGGGCCTTCGCATCGAAGCTCTTACCCTCTGCGGCCTGTGGAAACTCAACGCTCACGCCCCTGCCATTCTACGGATCATGGGTGATCGCAAAGAGGCCACCGCCGTGCGGGCAGCAGCAGCCGAGGCACTGGGGGCATTGAGAGGCCCGTCCCTGGGCAAGGAGCTGGCGGGCTTAACCACCCTGGGCGAAACACCCGCCCTCCGCCAGGCCGCCCTCGCCAGCCTTGCGCGTCACGATGCGGCACGCGCGGCGAAACGCGCCGGCGCCTTGCTTGCAGAGACGAGCCCGGCGGAGATCGGCCCGCTGCTGGCAGCGCTGTTACAGCGAAGCGATGGAGCGAAGGCCCTCGCCAGCGCCCTCACCGAAACGAAAATTTCAGCGGACACCGCCAAGCTGGCGCGGCGCTGGCTCAATGCCGCCGGACGAAACGAACCGGCGCTCACCGTCGTCCTCGACAAGCTCATCGGAGTGCAGGGCACCACGGCCGTCTACAGCCCGGCCTACGTTGCCGCCCTCGAAAAGGAGGCCCGGGCCAAGGGTGACGCCACCAGGGGGCGAAAGCTCTTCGAGGTGCCGCTGCTCAGCTGCACCTCCTGCCATGCGGTGGATGGAGTAAAGGGCGCGTCCACCGCCGTCAAGGGCCCCGACCTGAGCGCCCTGGCCGCGGGGGTGCCGGTCAACATCATCATCGAGTCGGTGCTCTGGCCCGACCGCCAGATCAAGGAAGGCTACCTCGCGACCACCGTGGTAACAAAAGAGGGGAAAGTGCTCAGCGGGCTGGTCCACAGCGAGGACAAGAAGGCCCTGCGCCTCCTGGATCTCGCCTCCGGAAAGATCACCACGGTGCAGGTGGGGGCCATCCTACGGCGCACAAAAGGTGGCACCGTGATGCCACCCGGGCTCACCGCCAGCCTCACGCGCGCCGAGCTGCGCGATCTCATCAAATATCTCTCCACATTGAAAACCACCGGCCAGCCAGAGTGAGGAAATGATGAAGCTCCGAAACTCTTTTATCCTCGCCCTTTTTGCCGCCCTACTGACCCTGGGAGCAGCAGCGGAGGCGGCCGAGGGCATCAAGCTGTCACACGACAACCTGAAGATCGAGCTGATCGACAGCGACGCGAAGGAATTCTTCGTCAGTCACACCATGGACCTGAAGGGGAGACTGTTTGTCGGGACCCGGGAAGCCCTTTTCGTGTATGAGCGTAAAGCGGACGGGGGATTCGCCGCGCGACAACAGCTTTTTCGTTTCCCGAAAAACTCCTGGCTTTACGACCTGGAAGTCGTTGCTGATGATCTGCTGGTCCTCACGAACACGGCGCTCTACCGGATTCCGGGCGCTGTCACAAAGCGGCAGGGGCTGGTCCCTGAAAAACTGATCTGGGGCATGCCCCAGGGACATTATCACCAGGGCTTGCATGCGATAGAGTTTGGCCCGGACGGGGACCTCTTCATCGCGATGGGTGATCCGCAACCGCACCTCCATTGGGATCGCCAGCGCCCTGATCATCTCTGGCACTGGACCTTTTTCATCGGCCCTGACAGCAAACCCTTCGCCTACACCGGCGTCGGCGCAGTTTTCCGGTATCGATTAAAAGACCACAGCTTCAGCGTTTACGCCGGCGGACTGCGCAATGCCTGCGGTATTTCCTTCGACTCCAATTGGAACCTGTTCGTAAACGATAACGACCAGGAAGGCAGCTTCCATTCGCCAGGGCGCCTGTGTTTCGTGCCGCCGCATTCCTGGCACGGCTGGGTGCGGGGATGGGCCGCCCGCCAGAACATCAAGCGTCGGGACATCCTGCCTGTTGTGGATCTGCAGCTGGACGTGCCCGTGGGCCAGTGCTGGTATGACGACAGCGTGCTGGGGCCGGCACTTAAAAATTCCGTGCTGGTCGCCAACTGGGGTAATCGTACGGTCAGCCAACATGTCACGCGGCGCCGCGGCGGTGGATTCTACGGGCCTGCCCAGGCATTCCTCGTTGGCGAGGGGGTGCGGCGCCCGGTGTCCGTAGGGCCGACCAATGACGGGCGTCTCATTGTTGCCGTCTGTTACATGAAAGGGAACGAGGGGTCGCCGGTGCGAAAAACAGACCTGCTCCTGGTTTCGCCGAAGCGCGGCGCGTTCCCCCTCGTTGACTTCAGCCGGCAAAACAGGCTCGAGCTGCTGAAAAAGCCCTGGCAGCTGCGATCCAAGGCCCATCAGGAGATTTTGCGTTCGGGCGGCGACGCCCTGGCCTCGGCAGCAACACGTTTTCTCAAGGCCTTGCCCTCAGACACGGACTACTCCAGCCTGATCTACCTCGCTGCTGCCCATGGGGACGCCGGGTCCATCAGGAAGATCACGGAACTTGCCGCATCCACCGAGCCAGCGCGGATCCTGGCACTGCGTGTCATGGCTGACTATCCGGACCGGTTCGAGCCCCTGAACCCGGCGCCTGTATTGAGAGATACGAAAGATCCCGCGGTGTTGCTGGCGCTGCTGGACTATCTGCATACCACACCGGCCACCATACCAGTCACCGATGCCCTGGCAGAATTGGCGGCGGACGCGGACGCCTTTGTTCGCCAGTCCGCTGCGCGGCTCCTGGCTCGCAGGGGGACAGACGACCAGCTGAAAAAGCTGGCCGGCGGCAACGTTTCCCAGCGCCTGGCATCGGTGATGGCCGCCGGCTACCGCATTTGGGAAGACCTGGAATCATGCCGGCGTTTACCCCGGGGAAGCGCGCCGGCCAGGGCTGGCATGCTGAAGTATCAACATCCTGACGGCCCCGTTAACGTCAAGGCGCTGGGAAAGCCGACGGGCATCTTCATGAGTTCCCAGTGGTGGGCGGAGGCTGAGAATCGCAAGGGCCATCAGCTCAACTTTCAGCTGCTGCAGACGGCGCTGAGCGACAAGAATGCCGGTGTGCATGTGCCTGCCGCAATATCGTTGTTTTTCCTGGGCGATGCCCGCACAGACCAGAAAGCGCAAGAGATCCTGAATCGCGAGGGCATCGAGCTGGCGGCCAAGTCGAAGGCCTCGACCAATGCCGCGGCCGAGAAACGAGCCTTGCGCGCCCTGGAGTTTGCCACCTTGTCCAGGGACGAGGTCGTGCCGAAGCAATTTCGCGGCATCGACTGGGAAAAAGCGTGGAAAAACGGGGCCGCCGAGACCGGGAAAACGCTCTTCACGCAACGGGGCTGTATCGCCTGGCATCGGGCCCCCGATGATGGCAAGGGCGGGAGCGTCGGCCCGTCCCTGGTAGATGTCGGAAAGCGGTTTTCGCCGGCCTACCTGGCGGAGTCCGTCCTGAGCCCCAACAAGTCAGCCTCGCCCAACTTTTACCCGACCACCCTCCTGATGCAGGACGGCAAGACCCACACGGGTTTCGTCGACGCCAATGGCAAGAAGGTCAAGCTGAGGGTGGTGACCGGGCGAATACTTGAACTCGATGCAAAGGCAATCAGGAAACGCGAAACCAGCCA
>JAKUSY010000009.1 GCA_022451445.1 Planctomycetota bacterium | reverse complement strand
GGACTGGAGTAGAGCGACTTTCTGAATTCCAGTGGCAGGTATATCCACGCATCTGACTGGGTTCTCCCAGGTTGTGTGTACTTCGTATTTCCCCGCGGTACCACGGTGCCGCAGGGCGGGATGGTAGTGGTGGTCCGGGACAGGGATGCGTTTCTCGAGCGGTATCCGGGTGTCCTGAACTCAGCCCAGGTCTTCGGTGACTACCAGGGTGCGCTCGACAACGGAGGCGATGAGCGTCGGCTCTAGGATGCGGCTCCCGTCTATCCCGCGACGATAGATTACGGGAAATACGTGGATGGAGGCTCCTGGCCCGAGGTCAGGGCGGGCCATTCTATCGAGATGATCGAGGTGCTGGCCGATCTCGACAATGATCACGGCGAGCGCTGGAGGGCTTCGCAGCGGCGTGGAGGCTCACCAGGAAGGGAGGATGACGAGCCGCTGTTCATCCGTGGCGATACCAACGGCGACACCAGCGTCAATCTCTCCGATGCGGTCGGGATCCTGCTCTACCTGTTCATTGGAGAGGAGGCTCCGGCCTGCCTGGACTCGGCGGATGCCGATGACGACTCGAACGTCAACCTCACCGATGCGACCTTTATCCTCAATTATCTTTTCCTTGGCGGGCCTGCATTGCCCGAGCCCTTCCCGCTTTCCGGGGTGGATCCGACCGAGGACAATCTCTCCTGCGGTTTATAGGGGAGGAGACCCCTGTTGAAGCGAGCCCGGATCGATTTGTCGCGACAGACCGGGAAGAGCGCCGATGGCGTTCCCCGCCTGCTGGTGAGCGTGCGATCGGCAGAGGAGGCGATCGAGGCGCTCGAGGGAGGGGCCGACATCATCGATATCAAGGAGCCCGGAGCGGGTTCTCTCGGTGAGGCGGACGCGCATGCGCGGCAGGCCGTGGTCCGCTCGGTGGCTGGCGCGGCGCCCATCAGCGCGGCCCTGGGTGAGCTGCGGACCCGGGGCCGGGACTGGACGCTGGAGCATCAGCGCGGGATCTCGCTCTACAAGCTGGGACTCAGCCATACCCGGGAAGAGGACTGGAGAGGGATGCTCGAGCGGGCGCGCGGTCTTGTCCGCGCGGCGAGCGGGGAGGAGGCGGATCTCGTGGCCGTGGCCTACGCTGACTGGGAGCGGGCCTCTTCTCCTGAGCCGGAGAGCCTGCTGGAGTACGCCATCGAGAGAGGGTTCTCTCATTTTCTCGTCGACACCTGGGACAAGGAGGCGGGGGCTCTCCCGGTCCATGTCGGCTGGAGTGAAATCGCTGTTCTCGCAGGAAGGGCCAGGCGCCGAGGTGTCCGTTTCGTGGCCGCCGGCAAGCTCACGGCCGAACAGCTCCCGGCCGCCGCCGCTGCCGGCGTCGATGTCATCGCCGTACGCGGCGCGGCGACAGCCGGGGCGCGCACCGCGAGCGTCGAGCGGCGGGCGGTCAGGAACCTGCGCCGCTGTCTTCGCGAAGTCCTCAGGACTGGGTAGAGAGGCTGTAGAGGATGCTTTCCTCAAGGTTATCTGCCCGCAGGTTGACCGCTACGACCCGCTGGAGGTCCCTGGCCGCGGTCGGGAAGTATTCGTCGACCATGCCGAGCTCCGCGGCTTCGGTCATGGACATGCGCTCAGGGAAGGTGGTCGATTTCAGCAGGATGAGCTCCCGGGCCCTGAAGACCCTCGCCATGCGGGCGGCGATCGAGTCGCTGGTGACCCTCCAGCGCCGCGGCAGGGAGTCGATGCTTCCTTCGTCGAGCTCGGTGATGAACTGGTAGGGGTCGAAGACAGGTAGCTTGCCCGCCTTCCACAGGGGCTCGATGGATTCCACCGAATCGGCGAGCTCCAGTCCGGGCACCGCCTTCTCGACGACCCGCGCGGTGATGGAGAGCGTGCGCAGGGCGAGCCAATGGGATCTCGCCTCCCCGAGATTGTAGATGTTGTCCCATTTCCTGACCTGGTCCACCATCCCGCCGCCGCCGCAGATCAGGATTGAGCAGCTCCTGCTGAAGTCGCCGATGAAATTCGTCAGGCGGCTGCGGAGATCCGGGAGCCCAAGCAGGCTGCCGCCCAGCTTGATAATCGATTCAGGTGTGGGTAGGTTTTCAGTAAGCATTCCAGTGAGGCGGCAATTTTCGGTTTTCCTTTCGTATAATTCAATTTTCATTAATCGCTTTCCGGAAAAAGAAGAGCCGGATTCTACAGGTATGCAGATAATTCCAGTCCTGGATCTCAAGGGAGGCCTCGTTGTGCGGGGTGTCGCCGGCAAGAGAGACCTCTACAAGCCGGTCGAAAGCGAGCTGTGCTCATCGGCTGAACCCGCCGAGGTGGCCGTCTCCCTGCGGAGTGAGCTGGGTCTCGGGCGCATGTACCTCGCCGACCTCGACGCGATCACCGGGGGGGAGGCGGACCTCGAGACCTGCGCCTCGCTGGAGGAGCTCGGCTTCGAGCTCATGATCGATGCGGGCATCCGCTCCATCGCCGGGGCCCGGCAGCTTACCCGGCGGCTCGATGGAGAGGTCATCGCCGCGCTCGAGACGCTTCCCGGCCCCCGCCTCCTCTCGGAGCTGGTTGGGGAGCTCGGCGCGCAGAGGGTGATCTTCAGCCTGGACCTGGCCGCCGGAAAGCCGCTGAGTGGAGGGGGAGACTGGCCCGCCACCGTTGATGAGATCGCTTCCGCGGCGGTCTCAGCGGGAATCGAGCGCATGATCCTGCTCGATCTCGCCGCCGTGGGGATCGGTGGGGGGCCGGCGCACCTCGACAGGTGTCTCGCCTGGAAGGACCGCTTTGAAGGGCTCGAGCTGGTCACGGGCGGGGGAGTGAGAAACCTCGATGACCTGCTGTCGTTGCGGGCGGCGGGGGTCGATGGCGTCCTGATCGCCTCGGCTCTCCATGATGGCCGCATAGGCCCGGGAGAGCTCGGCCGGCTTGCTGTGGACTGAGCTCGGGGCGGAGTTCAGAAGCCGGTCGAGAGGCCGATGAAGAGCCCGCTGCCGTCCCCGGCGCTGTCATTACCTTGGCCCAGAGGAAAACTGCCCTCAAAAAAGAGCTCGGTATCGTTTCCGAGGTGCAGCGAGAGGCCGGGGCGCAGGGCGAGCTCCCAGGAGCTCGCGGCAAGGTCGGCGGCCGTGAGTCCGCCGTCCCTGCGGTCGGCAAGCCAGAGGGTCGCTCCCGCCCGCAGGTGAAGCGAGACGCAGCCATGCCTCTCGCTGTAGCCCAGCAGGCTCTCCCAGCGGTCTCCGGGGCGCCGGCCGAGGTGGTCATCGAGCGTCGTGGTATAGAGCGTCTGCGCGCTGAGCGTCCTGGCGGTATTCCAGGTGAACTCGATGGCTCCACCCGCTCCGGGCCGCCAGGCGCCGGAGCCGGAGGCGAAGGCGAAGGGCTCGTCGTCGGAGGCATCCGCGCTCGGGGCCTGGAATTCGAGCCGGGGAATCAGCCGCAGGGCATTTCCCTCGAGCCTGTCGGAGTTCAGCGTAAAGATCTTTTCGACACCCAGCTTCAGGTCGAGGGCGTCCTCTTTCCTGTGTCGCGCGCCATCGAGCTCCCACGATGCGCTCCTGTATCCAAGCTGGAGGTCGAGCCGCAGGTCGCCCGGGATTTCCGCGCTCAGCCGGGCGCCGCTGTCCTGGAGGTCTCCGCGCGCTCGGGAAGCTCCTCTCACCCGGTCGTGCCAGGCGGTGTAGACATCGATTCGCAGGCTCTCGCGGATGGAATTGCCGACCAGCGTCTGGAAGCTTCGGCTCTGCGGCAGCGTCGGATCGAGGGAGAGCCCGAGCGCCACCTCTTCAGCCGTGGAGGCCTCCTGGAGCAGTTGTTTTCGCTCTTCCTGTCCGAGCTCGCGGTCCGGCCAGCTGATACGGTGCAGGGCCGCGGGCGACAGTGGCGGGCCGGTACGAGCCTTTTCTTCCCCCTCCCCGAGCGCGTCCAGCAGAGCGGCTGAGCTCTCGACGAGCTGCGGTCCGTGGGAGGAGCCGCCGAGGGCGACGATCGAGCTGGCATCGAGCTTGCTGCGGGCATGGTAGGCCTGGGCCAGGGCATAGCCGGCGTAATCACCGCAATGCGAGGCCACCAGGGTGAAGGGGACCGGGCTGTTCCTCTTGACCTGGAGCCCGAGCCGGCCGGAGAGCTCGCTGGAGGTGGCGAGGATCGCCGCATCGCCGATACGAACTCCCTGCAGTGGAAACCTTTCCGGCCAGTCGATGAGTGAGTTGAATAACCAGTCGATGGGGAAGAGCAGGTCGGGAACCAGGTTGAAATTGATATCGGGAAGTTTAAAGGAGGCGGTCAGGGAGGCGAGCCGGATCTCGGCCTCCACCGGGATGCTGTCGTAGACCCCGGCGATGGCCCGGTGAAGGCGCCCGGCGATTTTTTCAGCGAGCCCATCCCGTCTCCACTCGGGGTCGCGCCGGTCGAATCCGGCGTTGAGATCTCCGAGCGCTCCCTGCAGGAAGAAGCCGAAGCCGTAGTCGGTGTCGAGCTTCGCGGCGAGCAGGCCGGGGTAATCCGGCGACAGCATCGCGTCGTTGGGTTCGAGGATCGGGTGGCCGGCGAAGTTCACCAGCAGCGCCAGGGGTTTTCCCGCCGGGCCGGTGATCTTGATGAGGGCGAGCTCGGGATCGGTCGTTTCGCCGTGGCGGCGGTTGTAGTTGGCGTCCTCAACGAAGGTTCGTCCGCAGCCCAGCCTGGCGTCCTGCAGCGAGCTGTCGGCTTTTGAGATGGCCCCGGCGATCCGGGCGGCGAGATGATCAGCCCACTCCGGATCGTATTCACCAAGCATGTAGAACTCAAAGAGGGGATCATCCACGAAGCCTCCGACGCTGGTGTGGGTGTGGGTGGCGGAGAGCATCACCCCATCGAAGCGCGAGCCGCTGCCGGAGAGCTTGCCCAGCACAGCCTCTCTCAATCCCCTGTGCATGATGAGAAGGTCGCAGGAGACGAGGGCGAGCCGGGTCGCGCCGTTGTCGAGGACCAGCGCCCGGGCGTAGACCGGCTGGCGTACTCCCCGGGCCCTGGGCGGGGATGGCCCGTAGCTCGCCATCTGAACGGGGTCGCTCCAACCCTCGAGCAGATCCATGCGCGCGGTTCCGGCGCGCAGGGGACCCCTGGTCAGTGCGCGGTTGCCCGCGAGCAGGGGATAGTCCAGCAGGAAATTTTTCTCCAGGCCGAGGATGCGGGACTCATCGAGGAGGAGTGGAGGGTTGTCGATGAAGTCCCGGAAGAGCTCGGGACGGAAGACCTCGATATACCTGTGGACGTTGGGCCAGACCGGGGGAATGTGGCGGTACATCAGGGTCTCACGCGTCAGGGTCTCCCGGTCCCGGGCTCCCTGGAAGAGCATGCGCCAGGCCCCGACCATCATCCCCGTCCTGTCCGCTCCGGCCATGCAGTGGATGAGTATGGAGGCGCCCTCCCTCCGCGCCTGCTGGGTGATCCTGATCATCTCGAGAACCTGCCTGGGCGTGGGGGGGCGGCTGGCCGACATGGGCAGGCTGATGAGCTCGCCGCCGATCGATTTCATGAAGGCTGCGTCTTCAGGATTGGCGGTGCCTCGAAGGTTGAGCACGTATTTCAGGCCGACCCGTTTCACCAGGAACTTCAACAGCGTCCGGCTCGGATTTGCGGAGCGGTAGAGAAGGCCGGGCTCGACCTCGCCGAGGTTTTCTATCGCGAAGCGCAGACGCTCTAATCCGGAGAGTGCCGCCGGCGGGTCATCGTGGAGTGTTTTCCGGCCCGGGGGGGCCTTCACGAGGGCGTTGCAGGCCGTCAGCGTGATGGTGAGCAGCACCGGTGCCAGGCAGCGAGTGAGCCGGGCGGCGGCACCCGGCGTTCTGGACGTCGATTTTGGGAATGCTTCGGTTCTCATTAGCGAGGTTCGGGATCCTTGCGCTCGAGGTGTTATCGGGGATACGATCTCGTCTTCCTGGGGCTAGGACGGCTCTCAGCGACTGCACCACGAGCGCCGCTTGTCTGTGCGAATCGAAAACAGGATAAAGGAAAGCTCATGAAATTAGTATGGAAGGCATTTTCCGCGATGACCCGTGGAATTCCCGTTCTGCTGGCCTGTCTGGCTCCCCTCATCTGCTCCGCCGATGAGGGGATGTGGCTTTTCAGCCGGCTTCCTCTCGATCAGCTCGAAAAAAAATACGGCTTCAAGCCCGATGGGAAGTGGGCACGTCACGTCATGCGTTCCTCCACGAGGATCTCCACCGGCGGCTCGGGTTCCGTGGTGTCGGCGAACGGGCTGGTGATGACGAATCATCACGTCGTTGAGGACATCCTGCAGAAGCTGAGCACGGCGGAGAATAATTATCTCGAGAAGGGCTTCTTCGCGCGGAGCCGGGGCGAGGAGCTGAAATGCCCGGATACCGAGATCAACATTCTCTGGGAGATCGAGGATGTTACCGACCGGGTGAAGAAGGCCGGCGGCGGCGCTCCGGATCCGGGGGCCGCCGAGCAGGCCCGCCGGGCGGAGCGCGCCGTCATCGAGAAGGAGTCGAAAGAAAAAACCGGTCTTCACAGCGAGATCGTGATGCTCTATCGAGGCGGCCAGTACCATCTCTATCGCTACAAGCGCTACGATGATGTACGGCTCGTGATGGCTCCAGAGGTGGCGATCGCCTTCTTCGGAGGTGACGGAGACAATTTTGAGTTTCCGCGCTACTGTCTCGACGTTTCCTTTCTCCGGCTCTACGAGGATGGGAAACCGGCGAAGATGGATGACTGGCTTCGCTGGAGCGTTCGCGGCACCCGGGCCGGAGAGCTGGTCATGGTCTCGGGTCATCCTGGAAGCACCCAGCGTCTCAATACCGTCGACCATCTCCGGTTTCTCAGGGATGTCGCCTATCCCTCCTATCTCGAATTGCTCTACCGCAGGGAGATTGCCCTGCAGCAATTCGCTATCGAGGGACCGGAGCTCAAGCGGATCGCCCGGGGGGATCTCTTCGGGATTGAGAACAGCCGCAAGGCTATGAGAGGTACCCTCGGCGGGTTGCTGAGCCCAGCCACGTTCGAATCGAAGCTTCGCCAGGAGAGAAAGCTGCAGGCTGCCGTGGCGGCGAACGCCGAGCTTGGCGCCAGTCTCGATGATTGGGAGAGAATTCGTCATTCGATGGATGCATCGAGGAAGTTCAGGGAGGAGTACATCTTTCTCGAGGGAGGACGAGCCTTCTGGTCGACGCTCTATCGAAGTGCCCGGACCATCCTGCGGCTGGCGGATGAACAGGGGAAGCCCTCGAGTGACCGTCTGCCCGAGTACAGGGATACGCGGCTTCCATCGGTCCGGATGAGCCTCGAGTCCCCGGCGCCGGTCTACCCGGCGCTCGAGAAGGCGAAGCTCACCGATTCCCTGACCCACTTCATGAAGGTTTTCGGAGCGGAGCATCCCTATGTGAAGCTGGTGATGGCCGGACACTCTCCGGCTGAGCGGGCCCATGAGCTCGTCTCGGGGACCAGCCTTGGCGATGTGGACGCCCGCAAGACGCTGCTTGGTGGCGGCCGCGAGGAGCTTGCCAAGCTGGCTGATCCGATGATCGAGCTCGCCCGGAGCGTGGAGCCCGACGCCCGCGCCATCCGACGCAAATACGAGGATCTCGTGACGAGCGTCCGCAACGAGGCCTACGGCCGCATCTCGAGCGCTACCTTCGCCGCCACCGGCACAGCGGTCTATCCGGATGCGACCTTCACCCTGAGACTTGCCACCGGCGTGGTCAAGGGCTGGAAGGAGGATGGCCGTGATGTTCCCCATCATACGAAGCTGGGCAGGGCCTGGGAGCTAGCCGCCGAGCGCGAGGGAGAGGAGGCCTATACGTTGCCCGAGAGCTGGCGCAAGGCCAGGAAGAAGGTCGGCGCGGACGTGCCCTTCAACTTTGTCTCGACGCCGGACATCATCGGAGGCAACTCCGGCAGTCCCGTCATCAACCGTGAGGCGGAGGTCGTGGGCCTGATCTTTGACGGCAATATTCACAGCCTGGTGCTCGACGTGGTCTATACCGAGGAGCAGGCACGGGCGGTTTCCGTGAATGCCGAGGCGATCATCGAGGCGTTGAGCAATGTGTATGGAATGGATGCGCTGGTGAAGGAGATCCTCGGCGGCCGGAAATGAGCCCGGGACGGCGCCGAGGGACCGTCTCAGTCCGTGGCGTCCTTGATAAGGGCCGGCAGCATGCCGGTGGCCTTCTGGAGGGTTTCCTGGTATTCCGCCTCCGGGGATGAGTCCGATACGATCCCGCCGCCTACCGGCATCTGAAGCCAGCCTCGGCCGATTGTCACAGTCCGGATGAGGATACTGCTCTGCAGCCCGCCGCCGAAGCCCAGCCAGGCAAGGCTGCCGCAATAGGGTCCGCGCGCGGTGGGCTCGAGTTCAGAGATGATCTCCATCGCCCGCACCTTCGGAGCCCCCGTGATCGAGCCGCCGGGGAAGGCGGCCCGAAGCAGGTCGATGACGTCTCGATCCTCCCTGATTCGTCCGCTGATTTCCGAGACGAGGTGGTAGACGGTGGGATGGCGTTCGATTTCGAAGAGATGCGGGACCTCGACGCTGTGGGGGCGGCAGACGCGAGAGAGATCGTTGCGCAGGAGGTCGACGATCATGACGTTCTCGGCCTGGTCCTTGCCGCTCTGCGTGAGATGGCCCCTGCGGCTGAGGTCCTCCTCGGGAGTATAGCCCCGTGAGCAGGTGCCCTTGATCGGACGGGTGGTTACGAGCTCTCCCTCGACGCTGAGAAATTGTTCCGGCGAGCTGCTGGCTATCACGTACTCTCCCAGGTCGAAGTAGCCGGCGTAGGGTGCCGGGTTCGATTTGCGCAGGGCCAGGTAGAAGTTTTCAGGGCTACCGGGAGCCGGGCAGGCCAGGCGTTGAGAAAGGTTGACCTGGAAAATATCCCCGGCACGGATGTATTCGATCGAGCGCGCTACGGCCCTGGTGTAGTCGTCCCTGGAGAAATTGCTCAGCATGCCGGGAAACTCGGGCACATCCCATGTCTCCGCGAGCTCCTCGCGTGAAAGCGGCGGCATGGATTCGCTTTCGCGCGCGCGGGTATCGGTCGTTTTCAAGAGCAGTTTCTTCACTTCCCTGATTCGGTCGGCCGCCCGTCGTTGCCGTTGCGCCGCCTCGGCGGGAAAACCATGTGAGATGATCCGGCAGGTTTCGCTGCCGTGGTCCCAGGCCAGCACCCAGTCGTAGAGGCCGATGACCATGTCCGGCACTTCGAATTCGTTGTGCCGGGGCCGGGGGATGTTCTCGATGCGGTGCGCGAGGCCGTAACCGAAGAGTCCGGCTGCTCCGCCCTGGAACGGCTGCAGGCCGGCTACCTGTGGCGCCCTCCAGCTTTCCAGGCGCAGGCGCAGGAGCTCGAACGGATCGCCGCCTTCCCTGCCGGAGATTTCATAGGAGACGTTTTCCACTTCGGATCCGGTGGACTTGAGGATCTCGGTCGTCCGACCCGAGGTCCTGAGCGCTTCGAAGGGGCAGGCGGCCAGGTAGGAATGGCATCCCTCGGCATCATCAGCCGCCGCGCTGTCGAGGAAGAGGAGAAAGGGGAGCCCCGAGAGACGTTTGAAGGCCTCCTCGGGCGATGGCGCGCCCGGGATCTCTTCGACCAGTGGTTGAGCGGAGCTCCCGTTGGAATGGACGGTGGGAGAGGTCATTTTTCCGGCCGCTTCTCTCTCCTGTCGAGGTGGCTTTCTTCCTGCCGGGTCAGGAATCCCCAGTTCAGGGCTTCATCCTGGACGTAGTTCTTTTTCAGCGTCAGCGCGGTGACGGCCTTTGCCATCTCGTAGCCTAGGTAGAACGCGTGGGAGGGATCATCCACCGAGAGCTGCTCGAAAATTTCGAAAGGGTCCTTCCCCTGAATGTGTCCCGCGCCGGAGATCGCGTGGATTTCTCCGTTCTCCGCGAACAGCCTGAAGTTGCGATCCCTGATGCCCGCGGCGATTTCCTCGAGCGCCTTTGTTCCGTGTTCCAGGAGGTTCGGGTCGCGCAGCAGGTGCAGCTTCGCTTCGCGGTGCTTGGGCAGGTGCCCCCCGGTGCAGGCGTAGTGGACCAGCTTCCTGGCCAGATCGCATTCTCGCACGCTCGATGAGGCCCAGTGGATCACCTCGGTGGTGAGCACGCTGCGGATCCCGGTCTCCTGGCAGAATCCCAGCAGGAGGAGATTGATCGGCGCTGAGTCGGCATCGGTGAGCTCGGTGAGGTTGCCGATGCCCATCATGATTTCCGCGTCGGGGTAGCGTTTTCGAATTTCCAGGTAGCGGCCGAGAGATTGCGCGAAGCCGAAACCGATGGGCTCGATGACCGGGTCGATGCGGTAGGCAGCTCCCCACGATTCGAGCTTGTTCACGTTTTCGTCGATGCCGCCGAGGGTCGCGTTTTCATCGGGGACGAGGACCACCTCGCAGCCGAGCGAACGCGCCACGTCGATATTTTCGGAGTTGACGCTGAGAACCAGCTCGGCCCCGCTCGAGACGGCAAGCTCGATTTCGCGAGCGTTGAAGCTGTCGACCGATACGCGGAAGCCCTCATCTCGAAGCATGCCGGTGATTTTCCCGATAGCCTCGAAGGGTTCGCCTCGATCACACCCGAGGTCGATGATGTCGGCCCCATCGCCTCCGTAGCTTTTCGCCTGCGCGAGGATCGCTTTCGGATCGAGTTGCGGTACGTGGTTGATCTCGGCGATGATCTCAATATCGTGGGTACCGTAGTCTTCTTCCACTGGTTTACTCCCGAGGTGTACCGGCAGCTTTCGAAGGTCTTTCGGCCCGCGCTCGGTTTTCACCCCAGTGGCTTTTTCGATGACGTCGAGCTCTCCCGTGCAATGACCGGGAAGTACCAGGGAACCGCTCTCCGGGCCGATTTCCAGTTTACGCGCTACCCAGTCCGGCGTCATCAGGGCCGCGACGTCTATATTCAACTCGATGACCACCGGCTTGAAGTCGAGCTCCGGTTCCAGGTTGTCGAGGAGCCTGCGCAGCGCCGGAGCAGCCAGCTTGCCGGTGACGAAGCCTCTGGTCCGGGAGTCAGGCATTTCAGCCTCTTACCGTATCCATTTCTTGGGGAAGCCCTCGAGGGCGCTGTCGCCATCGGGCAGCCCGGTGGAGCGCTCCTCGATCTCACCGGCGAGAGTGAGGTCCTTGTCGGTGACCCCTCCGGCGCTGTGGGTCTGCAGCCTGACGACTACCCTGGCCCACCCGACCTCGAGGTCCGGGTGATGGAAGCCCGCCTCGGCCCTGTAGCCGATGGCGTTGACGAGCATCAGGGTGTGGGGCCAGCCCGGCGTTTTGAAGCTCCTGCGGATCCAGCCATCGCGGAGCTCCCAGCCCGGCAGCTTGTTGAGTTTTTCGAGGATCTCTTCCTCGCTGTAGACCTTCTCGTCGCTCATGCTTGCGGCTCCTGTTTTGAGACTGGCCCCTGGGGCCGTTTATTTCCTGTCCGGCGAATACCAACAATTAACAGAATCCGGCCTCGAAGTCGTTTGAAAAGATGGGCTGTGACACCTCTGGGATCAGGTGACGGCCCCGCCGTTGATGTTGACAACCTGGGCGCTGATGTAGCTCGCCTCATCTGAGACCAGGAACCGTGCCGTGCGGGCGATGTCCTCGGGGGTGCCCCAGCGCTCG
Source organism: Planctomycetota bacterium (assembly GCA_022451445.1). Taxonomy (GTDB): domain Bacteria; phylum Planctomycetota; class UBA8108; order UBA8108; family UBA8108; genus UBA8108. The sequence continues at coordinate 9,519 of JAKUSY010000009.1, read as the reverse complement.
AGCGGAACCTCTCTGAGCACCCGCTCCTGCCACTCAGCCGGCGCCTCCTCCGCCCAGGCTGTCCGGATCCAGCCGGGCGCCAGGCAGTTGACCCTCACCTCGGGAGCCAGGCCCAGGGCCAGGCTCTTCGTGAAGGCCATCACGGCGCCCTTGATGGAGCCGAAGAGCTCGCCGCTCTCGCCCTCCATGCCGACAGCCGCCTGGTCCCAGCCCATGTTGAGAATGACACCGTTGCCCTGCTCTTTCATGAGCGCGCCGGCTCTGCGCCCCAGCAGTATGCTGGCTCGGAGGTCGACGGCGATGAGGGCATCGATCTTCTCCTGGTAGGACAGCCGGGCGCCCTCTCCCGTCAGGATGTCGACGCCGGCGTTGTTGATCCAGATATCGATGCTCCCCAGGGCGTCGAGGGCCGCCTCGAAGAAGGCATCGGCCTCCCCCGCGGCGCCCAGGTCGGCCTGGAGAAATTCGCAACGACCGCCCCGGGCCCTGATCTGTTCCCGGAGCTCTTCTCCTTCGGCGACCGAGCGGTTGGCGTGGAGCACGAGCTCGGCGCCCGCGGCGGCCAGCTCGAGGGCTATGGCGCGGCCGATTCCCGAGGATGAGCCGGTGACGACGGCCCGGCGTCCCTCGAGTGAAAGAGAGTCCTGCGTCAGTTCGTTTTCGCTCACGGTTCTTCCCTTACGCTGGGGGAGGAGGCGGTCGCGCTCAGGCCTCGTTTCTGAGTTCGATCGTGGCGCTCTGTCCCGGGGATTCAAAGACCTCCACGCGCAGAACGCGGGGGAGCTGTCCGAGCTTCGCTTCCAGCTTTTCACTGAGCTGCCCGGAGACCCAGCGGGCCAGCAATTCTGCCGTCGTATTCTCTATGGGCAGCAGCACGCAGTCGTCACGGGGGATGATCCACTCTTTCTCATCGGAGGTGATGCGTACGTTTTCTTCCGTGACCTCGACTCCGAGGGTGTCGCTGTTGAGGGGGATCAGCATCCGATGATCCAGGCTGTCTGTGATGCCCTCGAGGATCTGCTTGAACTCGATGAAATCAAAGACCAGGTGGTCCGCCTTGAGCTCGTCCTCGATCTCGGCGGCGACCTGGTAGTTGTGGCCGTGCAGCCGCTCGCAGACGTTGCTGCCGAAGACGATGAAGTGGGCGGAGCAGAAGCCGAGATAATCTTTTGATACGCGAACGGTGTATTTCCGCATGGTCCGGGAGTTCCTGTATGTTCCGGGCTACGCCTGCCGGTTCCCGTTCCCGGGATCGATTGGCGGAAGGCCGATTATGCCAGCGCGCAGGGCGAGAAACAAGCAGGCCGCCACCAGATCGGCGCTGGTGCCGGGGTTGCGGCGGTTGCCATCTTCGCGCAGCCACTGATCGAACTCTTCGAAGAGCCCATCGGTGCCGGTTAGCGGCCAGCCGCTTTCGAGTACCCGGGCCGCTCCCGCGGCGGCTTCCTCGGCGGTTTCAAGACCGCATTTACGGGAGATCAGGCTGTCGGGATAGTTCGCCATGAACTGAAGGTGGAGCCGGACGATGGAGTCGTCGAGATCAAGGCCAGCCTCGCAGGCCTCGTTCAGCCATCGGTGGCCATCGCAGAATACCTGTTCGAAGCCATTGACGTACTGGCGCGCGACAAGATCCCGTTCGGCGGCCAGCCCCATGGCGGCGATGAGATCAGCCGGGGGCGGACCGTTGACGTCCGCCTCCTCGACGCTGCCCAGCCCGCCCGGGGAGGCGATCCGGATCGCCTCGTAGACCTTGCGGCAGTCTTCGCCGTCGAGGTTGGCCAGCACCTCCTTCACCCCCTCGCTCGCTTTCCGGCCGTCGGGAACACTGGCCAGGGGGCCCAGGAGCAGGATGATCCCGAGGTTGACGTTCTGGCCAGTCGCCCTGCGGCTCTCGGTGACGGCCTCGAGGATGGTATCGCCCAGCGACCGCCCGGCGGCCCGGTCGAGGGGGCCGGCGATCGCCTCTGCGGCATCGAGGAAGTGGCGCAGCGTTGTGCCCCGGAAGTCTTTTTCCGCATGCACGTTGCCGACCTTCGGCGCCCTGGCCTCGAGAAGGCAGGCCATCATCGCCAGCTCGCCCGCGGAGAGATCCTGTCCCCGGCCGCTCACGGCTGCAGGGCTCCGGCCGGTTCCGATTCGCGTTCGCCGGCGCGCGCGCTAGCGTAGTCGAGGACCGAGAGCGCGAGATCTTTCCCGCTCACCTCGCTGAGCGCGCGCCAGCCGGGAATCGCGTTCACCTCGAGGATCCGGGGGGCGCCCCCGGGCTCCTCGAGGATGTCGACCCCGGCAATCTCGGCTCCGACGGCCCGTGCGGCCTCGATGGCGAGGAGCTCGAGGGCCTCGTCCGCGACCAGCGGCTCGGCGGTTCCTCCCCGGGCGATATTCGTCAGCCACTGGCCTGGAGGAGCCTTGCGGCGCATCGAGGCCGCGACCTCACCGCCGATGACCAGCAGCCTGAGGTCCGATCCTCCGTGGTCGATGTATTCCTGCAGGTAGAAGACGCCCTGGGATGAGGAGATCTCCCGGATCGCGTTGCGGGCCTCCTCCCGGCTGCCCGGGCGCAGGATGCCGCGGCCCTCGGAGCCGAACAGTGGTTTGATCAAGGCCCTCCCGTCAAGCGCTTTGAAGGCCTCCATAGCCTCATCGGGATCCTCGCAGACCAGGGTTCGCGGTACGGGGAGCCCGGCAGTTCGAAGCCGGCTGAGGCAGAGATATTTGTCGACCGCCGCCTCGATGGCCTTCGGCCTGTTGATGACCGCGACGCCGGCTGACCGCAGAGCCTGAAGGACATCCATGCGATAGACTACCTGCTCGAGACTGCCGCCGGGAACACTTCGAACCAGCAGCGCATCGAGCCCCGTCAGCTCGAGTTTACCGCTGTAGATTTACTGGGGGGAGCCCGGCCGGCCGGGACAGTCGACGCGGAGCTTCTCGGGGTCGGCGATTTCCAGGGACAGCTTCCTGGTCCCGGCGGCCCGCAGGAGGTCTGCGACATGCCAGGCATCGGGGCTGGACAGGATAGCGATTTTCGGGGCGGTCATTCGAGAAAGGATCTCCCCAGCAATTCCGGCTCGAGGCGTCCGAAGGTGAATTCGTTGCCGGTGTCGGTATTGTGGAAGGTGATCTCGGCGGGGCTGAAGAGCCCCGGGTCAATCCTGTAGAAGTCACGGTCGTAGCGTTCAAAGATTTCGATGAAGAGGGCGCCGTGGTCTTCGGATGCGCAGGAGGGAGTCCTGGCTCCCAGCTCCGAGATCGATTCGTCGTCGCCAGTCACCTCGAGCTCCACTCGGGCGCCGTAGAGTACCGCGTCGTTGGTGCGTCCGATGGCGGCGAGGTCATCCGCCGCGGTCGGGGGAATGGGAGCGCTACCGCTTCCCGCACGTACGCGTGAGAGATCGAAGCCGAGCTCGTGCAGCTTGTGAAGAGCCGTTTCGACGCTGCGCGCCACGACCTGTACGCCGCCGGCGATGCTCGCGGTGGGGGCGATGGCGAGCGTGATGTTCTGCGGCTCGACACCCGTTTTTGATGCGATGAAATCGAATACCTCGGCTGAGGGGCGCTGCCGGGTTTCCAGGGCTCCGATCACCCGGGCGGCCTTCTCAACATGGCCGATGTCGGCGAAGAGCTCCTCGCCGCCGTAGGCCGCGCGCATCGGACCCGAGCCCATGGCGAAGAAGTCGCCGATGGAGAGCTGCCAGCCGGCGTATTGCGAGGCCATGCAGGCCGCGATCGGTTCACTGGTTTTCACGAAGACCCGGTCAAAGGGCGTCTCCGAGCCATCTCCGGGGACGATGGAAACCTCGGCGAGATCGCAGAGGGTGAGGCGCGCGAGGAACAGACCGGCTTCCTGCGCGCCATCGCCCGGAATGCCGCAGTCGATTACACGACCACCGCCTTCGATCCCGGCGCAGCGGCTCGCGAGCAGCTCGTTGACGGCGAGCTTAGCTTCGACGAAGCTCCAGGCGCGCTCGTTCAGTTGTGCATCAGACATGGAGACCCTCCAGGCTCAAGAAAGCATTGTGCCAGAGTCGGCGGTGGGGTCAACCGCTGTCGGCATTCGCGCCCTGCACTTCTTGAGATATTCCATCGCGCTCTGCTATCATGGCCGGCGCGACACACGGCCTTTTCAACCGACGAAAGAGCACTCCATGTCACCCTTCCTGATTCTTCTGATCGGCGTTTTATTCATCGTGGCCGCCATCATCTGGTTCAAGCTGCATCCCTTCTTCGCTCTGATCCTGGCCGCGGTGCTGGTGGGCCTGCTCCCCTCGTCTGCCGTTGTGGTCGATGCGGGTGTCTCGGTGTGGCAGCAGGCCCTGCGCTCCTTTGAAAGCTCTGCCACGGGGCTAGGCCTGATGGCCGGCAAGATCGGCATCGTGATCGCCCTGGCCGCGGTCATTGGCCAGTGCCTGATGGAAAGCGGCGCGGCCGACAGGATCATCCGGACGCTGCTCAATATTTTCGGTGAAAAGAGGGCGAACTGGGCCCTGCTGCTGAGCGGCTACTGTCTCTCCATTCCCGTATTTTTCGACACGGTGTTTTTCCTTCTCGTGCCGCTGGCGCGGGCCATGTTCCTGCGGACCGGGAAGAATTATATGAGCTACGTCATGGCGATCTGCGCGGGGGGAGTCATCACTCACGGTATCGTTCCCCCGACTCCCGGTCCGTTGATGATGGCCGAGACGCTCGAGATCGATCTCGGCCAGGCGATTCTCGGCGGCTTTCTGATCGGTTTGCCGGTCGCCCTCTTCGGCGGTCTCGTTCTGCCGAAGTTGTTCGTTAAGTGCGGTATTGACATTCCGATGCGGGATGCTCCAGGGGCATCGACTGCGGAATTACAGGAAATCGTTGATCGTCCCGCGAGCGAGCTGCCCGGCTTCTTTGTCTCGATTCTTCCCGTGGCCTTGCCGGTCGTTCTGATTACCGCTCACAGCGTTTATGGCGCGCTTGGCTATCAGAGCGATCTCCTCGCGCTCCTGGGGAATAAGAACCTGGCCATGTTCATTGCCATGGGCATTGCCATGTGGCTGCTGGCAAGGTCAAAGGGATACAGCCTGAAACAACTTACCAGCGCGATCGAGCCGGCTCTGAAAGAGGCGGGAGTCATCATCCTGATCACCGCGGCTGGAGGCGCCTTTGGGGGTATGCTGAGGGAGACGGGTATCGGCGACACCATCGCGAAAATGGTCAAGAGCTATGGAGGCGGGAACGAGGTGAGTCAGGGGCTCGGTATCCTGTTGATTCTCATCGCCTGGGGGTCAGCCGCTGTCATGAAGGTCGCACAGGGTTCCGGAACTGTGGCGGTGATTACCGCGGCGGGGATCATGGCCGGTGTCCTCACCGGGCTTGACGAAGCCGGGATCGAGCTGCCCTACCACAAGATCTACATCTTCGCGGCGATCTCCTTCGGAGCCAAGGTGATCTCCTGGATGAACGACAGCGGCTATTGGGTGGTCTGCAAGATGAGCGGCTTCACCGAAAAGGAGACGCTCAAGACCTGGACTGCGCAGCTGGCCGCTATGGGGGTGTTCGGACTCGTCGAGGTGCTGGTGCTCATTCATATCTTTCCTTTGAATTAAGGTGCCGTTGATAAGAAATTAACTTTCACGCGAAACGGTGTAGAATCGCGGTTTCGCTCACAGGTAGAAACGGCCAGGAAGTCGATCATGACAACTGAACCTTATAAAACCGTTCTCCTCTGCGGCGCGCCGGGTGCCGGCAAGGGAACCCAGGGCAAGATCCTCGGCTCGATCCCGGGTTTCTTTCACCTCTCCTGCGGGGACGTTTTCCGCACCATCAACATCAACTCTGAGCTTGGTCAGAAGATCTGCGAGTACACCTCGCGCGGAGACCTCGTGCCCGACGACATCACCGTCGAGCTGTGGCAGGAGAACATGAACGCGCGTACGGTCCTCAACGACTACAAGCCGAATGTCGACCTCCTCGTTCTCGATGGCATCCCCCGGAACGTTCTCCAGGCGGAGCTGCTCACATCCCATATCGAGGTGCTCATGGTCCTTCACCTCGTATGCCGCGACAAGGACAAGATGATCGAGCGTCTGCGCCGCCGGGCCCTGAAGGAAAACCGGGCCGACGATGCGCGCGAGGAGGTCATTCGCCATCGCTGGGATGTGTACGAGGAGGAGACCGAGCCGCTGCTTGAATATTATCCGGACGAGATCATCACCGAGGTGGATGCCGTCCAGAGCCCCGCCGAGGTGCTCAGCGATGTGCTCGGTACGGTGACCCCGGTGCAGAACGCGCACTTCGGGGGACCTTCCTGAGCGGGCTCCCAGTGGTGTATTTCAGGACTATGACACGAATAACAAGGAGCCTGTTGCCGAGTGGGAGTTTACTGGCCGCCCTGGCCGCGGTTTTTCTGTCCGCCGGGCTGGGGGCGCAGGAGAAACGAACCAACGTCATCCTGATGATGTCGGATGATCAGGGCTGGGGAGATGTCGGCTACAACGGCCACAAGATTCTCAAGACGCCGCATCTCGATGCGATGGCGGGAAAGGGCCTGCGCTTCAACAGGTTCTATGCATCTTCGCCGGTCTGTTCCCCAACCCGGGGCAGCTGCCTCACCGGACGGCATCCCTACCGCTACGGCATTCTATACGCCAACGCCGGCGGTCCGACGACACCTTCCCGTTATCTTCTGCCGAAGGAGGAGATCACGCTCGCCGAGGTTCTCGCTGAGCGCGGCTACCGGACCGGCCATTTCGGAAAATGGCATCTCGGGGATTTCGAAGGCAAGACGCGCTCGGCGCCCTCGGACCACGGCTTTGACGAGTGGTTCTCGACGGCCCGCAAGGTCGCAACCCTGAACCCGGACGCCGCGAGCTACCGTCACAATGGAAAGAAGGTCGAGGGACCCCTGAAGGGGGATGATTCAAAGATCATCATGGACAAGGCTCTCCCCTTTATTCGCTCAGCGGTAGAACAGAAGAAGCCGTTTTTCGCCGTGATCTGGTTTCACACTCCTCACCTGCCCATTCTTGCTTCCGAAAAACATCGCAAGCTCTATCCCGGCCGAAAGGACAAGGAGAAACACTATTGGGGCGCCCTCTCGGCCATGGATGAGCAGGTCGGGCGCCTGAGGAAAGCCCTCAGGGAGCTCGATGTCGCCAGGGACACCATGTTCTGGTTTACCAGCGATAATGGACCGGAGGGTAAAAAAGAGGGGCCGGGCGCTCCGGGGACCACCGGTGGATTGCGCGGACGCAAGCGGAGCCTCTTCGAGGGGGGGGTGAGGGTTCCGGGCCTCCTCGAATGGCCTGCGCGGATCGTCAAGGCGCGCCAGAGCGACGCAACCTGCTCGACGCAGGACTATTTACCCACGGTTCTTGCCGCGCTGGGGATCGAGTCCCCTGCTCCTTCCCGGCCGATGGATGGGGTGAGCTTGCTGCCCCTGATCGATGGAGGAGATTTCAAGAGGGGCAAGGCGCTCGCTTTCCAGAGTCGAGCCGAGCTGGCCCTGATCGATGGCCGCTATAAATTGCACAGCAAGCTCGGCGATGCGGGTAAGGACAAGCTCTACGATCTCTCCGCCGATCCCGCCGAGAAGAAGAACCTCGCGGGGGAAAATCCCGCGCTGGCGGCAAAGCTTCGCAAGACGCTCGATGAGTGGCGGAAATCTACCAGGGAGAGCCTGGCGGGCGCTGACTACCGGAACTAGTCAGTCGAACAGGGAGCGTGTTTCTCTCGCGAGCCGCACGAGGTTCGCTTCGCAACCTGCCGGGTCCAGCCCTTCGGTCAGGATGGTCAGGAGCGGGGAGCCCGTCTCGATCTTTTCACCGATGGCGGGGATGGCGGCGAAGGGCGGTGCGTCTTCTTCCGGCAGGGGTAGAGCGGTCAGCTCGACAGGGGTTTCGGCGAAGAGGATGGCCTTGGCGCACGCCTTCGCGGCGGTGGGGGCAAGAGCGGGCAATTCCCCCTCACGGCAGGCACGGAGGTGATGTGGGATGGCCTCGAATCCGCAGGATGCTTCGATGACCTCCACTGACCCGGTATAACGAGGATTGAGCTCGAGGAAGAAGGGACCGTCCGGGGTGAGGATAAAGTCCAGGCCGAAGAGGCCTCGCAGCGAGAGCTCCCCGGCGACCGTTTCGCCGGCGAGGGCCACCTGCTGAAGAGCTTCCGCCTCGAGCTCGAGGGGCCCGAGGTTTCCGCAGTGGGTGAAGCCGGCCGCTCCAAGCCAGCTCTCTCCGATCAGCTGCTCTGTAGCCCCCAGGAGCAGCGTACGGTTCGGTGACCCGGTTTCACGGGCGATGAAGAGAGCTGAGGCCGGTACGCCGTCGACGAAGCGTTGCAGGTAGCGGCCTTCGGATGTCGTCGCCTTCGCGGCGGCTTCAATTCCGAGGCCGCCGCCGCCCCTGATGGGCTTGGAGAGCCAGTCGGATTCGATGGAGGGTTCTTCCTCAGCCGGGCGGATTTCCGGAACCGAGAGCCCGGCTTCCGCCAGAGAGGCGCTGAGGGCGAAGGGGTCGAGAGCTTTTTCGAGGACCGCCGCGCCGTTGCCGAGGATCTCGTGGCGAGCTTCAAGGCGGCCGATGAGGTCGGGGTGGTTTTCAAGGCCGCCGGAGTAGACCAGGGGCAGGGGCGGCATCCGTTCCAGGGCTTCGAGCAGGCCCCCTGGCCAGGAGCCATCGGCGAGCCGGATTCCCGGACAGCGGGCGGCGAGGTCGGTGTCGAAGAAGAGATCGCAGGCCAGCGGACGCAGCCCGGCCCGCAGGCAGGAGAAGGCCAGGCTTCTCGCGCTGGCCCCGGCGCAGATCACATCCGCTTCTTCGGCGTTATAAAGCGTTGCCATAGAGACCGATTTTCTGGTAGAAATCGTGGTTCGTAAAGAGTCTGAAACAACTCATCTGAAGATTTGTCATAGTTTTCCTAGGAGGGTCTTATGTCCATGTTAGTTGGTGAAGCGTTGGTTGGTGAAGGGAACGAGGTTTCTCACATCGATCTTCTTATCGGCTCGAAAGATGGTCCTGTCGGCACGGCTTTCGCCAACGCGCTGGCCAACCAGAGCGCCGGCCATTCTAATCTTCTCGCGGTGCTGGCTCCTAATATCGCCGTCAAGCCCGCCACCATCATGATCACGAAAGTGACGATCAAGGGCGCCACCCAGGCTGTCCAGATGTTCGGACCCGCCCAGTACGCGGTCGCCAAGGCCGTGGCGGATTCCGTTGCTGATGGCGTAATCCCCGCCAAAGACGCCGAGGATCTCTGTATCGTCTGTGGAGTCTTCATCCACTGGGAAGCTACCGATGACGCCAAGATTTACGAGTACAACTACGAGGCGACCAAGCAGGCGATCGCCAGCGCCATGAGCGGTTCGCCGAGTGCCGAAGAGGTCGTCGCGGCCAGGGAAACCGCAGAGCACCCCTTCGCCGGCGTCTTAGCGGCACGGACGGGAGCTTTTAACGAGCTCCTCTTAAACGAAAACTCCCGGGCGGGCGCTGCGGTTGCGGCCTCCGCCGGGGAGTTTCTTTTCTTGAGCGATTGCGATGGCAGAGAAGC
>JAKUSY010000089.1:1831-9448 GCA_022451445.1 Planctomycetota bacterium | reverse complement strand
CGCCTAGGCTGGCGGCCGGCTCCAGGGGCGCCTGGAGCATAGCGCTCCAGGGCAAGGCTCCGAAAAAGAACGCTCGGGTCAAGGTGCTCACCCAGGGCACCGGCTCGAGCCGCATCGATATCGACGGACAGGCCTTCAGCAGCTATGTCTATGGCGGCAAGGGACTCTTTAAGCCCTATTTTTATCCTCTCAGGAATCCTGCCGGCGGGAATCTGACGAGGCACTACCCTCTCAAGAGCGGGGCCGCGGGAGAGCGCCCGGACCATCCCCATCATCGTTCGTTCTGGTTTACGCACGGGGAGGTGAACGGGGTCGATTTCTGGGCCGAGGGCGCCAAGACCGGCCGCATCGTTCATCGCGGGTTCAAGGGCAAGGAGTCCGGAGCCGTCTACGGTCGTCTCACCTCTACGAATAGCTGGGAGACGGTAAAGGGAGAGATGATTCTCGAGGAGCGCCGGGATGTAAGGATCTTCCCGCTCGAAGCCGGGCAGGTGCTGATGGATTTTGACATCACCCTGGTAGCCACCGATGGGGATGTCCATTTCGGCTCCACCAAGGAGGGCTCGTTCGGCATTCGCGTCGCCGGCACGATGAAGCAGAGCAGCGGCGGCAGCATTAAAAATTCCCGCGGCGGCTCGGGGGCCGGGCAGTGCTGGGGCAAGCCGGCCGAATGGGTCGACTACTACGGACCGGTCGATGGCAAGGAGGTCGGGGTTACCATCATGGACCATCCTGACAGCTTCCGGCACCCGACCCACTGGCACGTAAGGGACTACGGTCTCTTCGCCGCCAATCCCTTCGGGCACAGGCATTTCTACGGCAGGAAAGAGGCTGAGAGAGGCGCTTATCGGATGCAGAAGGGCCAAGCGATCCGATTTAAATACCGCCTCTACATCCACCATGGCGACACCGCAAAATCAGGCGTCGCAAATGTTTATGCCGGGTTCTCCCACCCTCCGCTTCTGCACCTGAAGCGCTGAGGGATTTCTCACGGCCTCTTCCGGTGTCAGCCCCCTGCGTGATACAATCGTCGTTTTGCACAATTTTTGCAGGACAGAGCCGACATGGACCGCATCCTTTCATCGCAGGCTGCATCGCACCAGGGCGAGGAGATTCAGCTCGCGGGGTGGGTTCATAACCTTCGTAATCACAAGGAGCTGCAGTTCCTAGTCTTGCGTGATCGCGGCGGGTTGATCCAGGCGGTAGCGCAGCCGGACTCCAAGGTCGATCTCTCCAGCCTCGGCAAGGAGTATGGGGTGGAGGTGACCGGTACGGTGGTAGGTGAACCGCGCGCCCCCGGCGGGGTCGAGATCCACCTGAGCTCTATCAACGTATTATCTGTTGCCGAGGAGCCTCCCCTCGAGATCAACAGGCCCAAGGTTCTGGCGAAGACCCATCTCGACAAGATCCTCGACAATCGGCCGATCTCGCTGCGGGCGCCGGAAATTCGCGCCGTCTTCGAGGTCCAGGCTGTGCTGGTGGATGCCTTCGGCTCCTACCTCAGGTCCCGGGATTTTACCGAGATCAAGAGCTCGAAGCTGGTCGGCACGGGTACGGAGGGCGGGGCCAATGTCTTCGAGATCGACTACTTCGGCCAGCCGGCTTTCCTGGCCCAGTCTCCCCAGTTCTACAAGCAGATCATGGTCGGCAGCGGTCTCGAGCGGGTGTTCGAGATCGGGCCGGTCTACCGCGCCGAGAAGCATGAGACCTCGCGCCACGTGAACGAATACACCTCGCTCGATTTCGAGATGGGCTTTATCCGGGATGAGCAGGACATCATCTCCATGCAAATCGGGCTGGTGGGACATATGTGCGCCGCTGCCAGGGAGAATTGTCCGGAACAGCTCAAGCTCCTGGGGGCGACGGCTCCGGAGGTGGACGGGAAGATTCCGCAGGTGACCTTCAAGGAGGCGATTGAGCTCCTGGAGAAGGAAGGCCATCGCTGCGGCAAGAAGGGAGACCTCGACCCCGAGGCGGAGCGCCTGCTCTGCGCCTGGTCCGAGAAGGAGCACGGCTCGGATTTTCTCTACGTCGTCGGCTTCCCGCTCTCCAAGCGCCCGATGTATACGGGCTTCCACGAGGACGACCCCGGGACCTCCCGTAGCTTTGACCTGCTGTGGCGCGGTCTCGAGGTGACCACCGGCAGCCAACGCATCCATGATCACGGGCTGCTGTGCGAGAAGATGAGAGAGCGAGGGCTCGACCCGGCAGAGTACGATTACTATGTCAGCGTCTTTCGCCACGGGATGCCGCCGCACGGAGGACTCGGCATGGGCCTCGAGCGCTTCACGATGCAGCTGCTCGGCCTGGCCAACGTCAAGCAGGCGACGCTCTTTCCCCGCGACCGCCGGCGCATATCGCCCTGATGATCGTCGCCCGGGGAGCTTGCAGAAATTTCCTTTCTGGCCGATCATGAGACAATGACAGGCAGGGAGCTTCACCGATGAAAAAATGGGCCTGGTTATCGCGGCTTATAGCCGGTCTTGCCCTCGCGCTCTGCGGTTGCGATGGGGGCGCCGAGCCGGAGGACAGGGTGGCGAAGACGATTGAAGAGCTCGACAGGATCTGCCGCGAGCAGACGGTCTATATGGTTGGACCGAAAAAAGGCGCCCGGCTTGCCGAGCTCGTTCGCTCACGGGCGCCCTCCGTGGTGGTGGAGTGCGGTACGGCGCTGGGTTATTCAGGGCTCTGGATCGCCCGGGAGCTCGAGAGGCTCGGTAAGGGAAAGCTGATCAGCATCGAGCTCGATGCGGACAGGGCCCGCCAGGCGCGCGAAAATTTTGAGCGGGCCGGGCTCTCAGGCAGGGTCGAGGTTCGCACGGGAGACGCCCGGGTGCTCGTGCGTGAGATCGAAGAGGAGGTTGATTTTCTTTTCCTCGACTGCAATTACGCCAACTACTACCCCTGCTATAGGGGCCTGGAGGGTCGCCTCGAGGATGGCGCCCTGCTGGTGGCCGACAATGCGGGCATCGGCGCCGCGGGGATGAAGGATTATCTCGAAGAGGTCCGCTCGAGCCACGAAAGCGAAACGGAGTGGTTCGATATCGATCTTCCCTGGGGCAAGCGGGATGCGATGGAGTTGACGGTCTTCCGCAAGAAAGGCGAATGATGAGACCGCTCGCTCAGGCCTCCAGCTTCCAGGGGCCGCGCCTCTCCCTGTCGAGCCAGGTGTTCGCCTCGTCGTTATCCTCAAAGCGGTAGGCCTTCGGGTCCCACTTCAGAGAGCACTTGTTCCAGTAGGCAAGGTTGCCGAGGTGGCAGATGGTTACCGAGCGGCAGCCGATCTCCGCCGTGCAGATCGGGTCTTTACGGCTCCTGATGCATTCGACCCAATTGCGCAGGTGATGGCCGGTCTTGTAGAGATGGATTTCATCATCGCCGATCTTTTCTTTCAGGATCCCGCCCGGGTCACTGCGCAGCAGCCCACGGTTGACCTCGATCTTGCCCTTGGTGCCGGTGAAGAGCACCCCGTTGGCGCCGCCGTGGTACATGACGACCCCGTTGGCGTAGCGATAGGTCAGCGTCTTGAAGTCCTTTCCATCCGGAGCGTGAACCTCCACCGGTCCGCTCTCGTCCATCCCGAGTCCCCATTGGGCGATGTCGAAGTGATGGGCGCCCCAGTCGGTCATGCCGCCGCCGGAATAGGGCTTGTAGTTGCGCCAGGCGGGATAGTGCCCGTGGACGCCCTTGGGGCAGAGGGCCTCGTGGTAGCCGCGCAGGGGCGCCGGCCCCAGCCACATGTTCCAGTCGGCATCTTTGGGTGTCGGCTGCTCGGGAAGGTCACAGAACTTTGATGGTCCTCCGACCCCGACGTGGACGGTCTTGACCTTGCCGATTCGCCAGTTGCGGATGAGCTCACAGGCACGGTGAAAACGTCCGCCGCATTCGGAGCGCTGCTGGCTGCCGGTCTGGAAAACGACGCCTTCTTTTTTCACCGTGTCGGCCATGATCCTCGCCTCGCGAATGGTCAGTGACATCGGCTTCTCGCAATAGATGTCTTTCTTCGCCCTGGCGGCCGCGACGACGGGGATCGCGTGCCAGTGATCGGGGGTGGCGATCACCACCGCATCGATGTCCTTTCGCGCAAGCAATTGACGGAAATCTCCATAGGTATCGACACCCTTGAAGTCCCCTTTGGCTTTTTGTTTCGAGTGATGATCTTCGGCGAGCTTCTTCGCGCTGGCGCGCCGGTTCGCCTCGACCTCGGCTACGGCGACGAACTGGATTTCTCCGAAGCCCCGCAGGCCCCGCATCAGGGTATGTCCGCGTTTACCCGGGCCGATCACTCCCACGGTGATGCGTTCGCTGGGGGCGGGTCTTTTCGAACTGGCGGAAACCTGGGAGGTGATGATGGTCGGTATGCCGGCAAGGATTGCACTATTTTTCAGAAACTCGCGCCGGGAGGTCAGCATCGTGTTCTGCATGGGGGGCCTCTATTTAAGGAGAGTTCGTTTTTTCAGTTCGCGGGCAGTTTATCGTAGAAAATAACCCCCGGGCACGCTTTTTAATCCCATCGGAGATCGGGGGGGTGGTTTCGGTATTTCGGCGGGGAGCGGGTATTTTCACCCACGAGGGCGGAAACACGCCTCGAAACGTGTCTTTTTCGCCTGTTACGGACAGGTTAGTAGTTGCCGGGAGTATTCGCTCAATCCTTGATGAGCCGCCTGTTTGAGGAGTATTCTAAGGAGACGGCGATCTGTGGTCGAAGTCATTTTCTCGTTTGGAGTTCCGGCTATCAGAGCGTCTTGCTGCAGGCGGTTAAATTTTTCGACCAGGCCGTGGCGGATCAAAATCAGATTTGAAAACCATCCAGGGAGGATGAAGAATGCTGGTTGTACCCGGTGACCAAGGTAGCGTGACCTGTGATGCTGGTCTTACACGGCGGGAATTGTTGCGCGTCGGAGGCTCTTCGCTTATCGGTCTGAGCCTTGCCCAGATGCTCGAATTGCAGCAAGTCTCCGCCGAGGAAGTGCATGCCGGTACCGGCGGCCCCGGCTGGGGCAAGGCCAAGAGCGTCATCCTGATCTACCTCCAGGGTGGACCGAGTCACCTGGATCTCTGGGATCCCAAGGAGGGTTGCACCTCGGACGTTCAGAGCATCTTCAAGCCGATCAAGAGCAAGGTTCCCGGTATGGAGGTTACCGAGCTGTTGCCCAATATCGCCAAGGTAACCGACAAGTTTACCTTTATCCGTTCGATGAGCTATACGCCGGTGGGCCTCTTTAACCACACCGCGGCGATGTACCAGATGCTCACCGGCTACACCACCGACAAGGTGAGTCCCTCCGGCCAGCTCGAGCCGCCCTCGCCGAAAGACTTCCCCAATATCGGCTCGAATATCACCAAGCTGATGCCGCCGAGCGTTCCCATGCTGCCCTTCGTGATGATGCCGCGTCCGTTGCAGGAAAGCGGCGTGATCGGCAAGGCAGGTACCGCGGGCTTCCTCGGCCGCGCCTACGATCCGTTCTATCTCTATCCTCCGGGCGATGATCTCGACAATTCGAAGATGGACAAGATCAACGCCGGCGACCTGGCCCTGAGGCCGGAGCTCACCGGCCTGCGGATGTCGCGGCGCCAGCGCATTCTCAACCTTATCAACGGTGGCATGCCCGCGCTCTCGAAGGCGGTTGAGCATTTTGATCTCGATAAGTATACGCAGAAGGCCCTGAGCCTCGTGGTCTCCGGCCGCGCGCGTACGGCCTTCGATCTCAAGGAGGAGAAGGCCGCCATCCGTGACCGCTACGGACGGACCACCTTCGGGCAGAGCTGTCTTCTCGCCCGCCGCCTCGTTGAGGCCGGGACGCGTTTCGTCCAGATCAACTGGCCCAAGGTCGCCAACTCGGACCGGCACTCCTGGGATGTCCACAAGGGTCTTCCGGACCGCATGAAGAAGCTCTCCGGTCCGATGCTGGATCCGGGTGTCGCGGGCCTGATCGGCGACCTGGATGACCGGGGTCTTCTCGACGAGACCCTCGTGGTCGTGGTCGGCGAATTCGGGCGCAGCCCGAAGATGGGGATCTCCACCTCGGGCAATGGCAACGACAAGAACGGCCGGGATCACTGGCCTTATTGTTTCACCTCCATCGTTGCCGGTGGCGGCATCAAGCGTGGCTATGTCTACGGCAAGTCCGATGAGACGGGCTCGGCTCCGGTGGAGAACCCGGTTCACCCCCGGGATCTCCTGGCGACGATCTACCACGCGGTAGGAATCAACCCGAGGACGCTGGTCTACAATCATCTCAACCAGCCTCGCGAGCTTGTCAAGGGCGAGGCGGTTCTCGACCTCTTTGCCTGAAAAGCACCCCTGGATCAACTGACGGAGCTCACATCATGAAGGCAGGGAAAGCCTTTTCCCTCTGCACGGTCTTTTTATCGGCTCTTTGCTGCTGCTCCCTTGGCTTCGCCGGGGAGGAGGCCGCCGGGAAGCCGGTCAGCTATTACAGCACTGTGCGCCCGATCCTCGTCAAGTCCTGCCAGGGTTGTCACCAGCCGGCGAAAGCGTCGGGGAAGATCGTGCTCATCGATTACGGTCAATTGATCAAGGCCGTCCATGATGACGAGAAGGTCGTAATTCCCGGCAAGCCCGAGGAGAGCCTTCTCTATAAGGAGATTATTCCCCATGGAGAGAAGCCGCCGTCGATGCCCAAGAAGGGCGAGCCCCTGAGCAATGCGGAGGTCGGGGTGGTCACGCGCTGGATCCTCGAGGGGGCGAAGGATGATACGCCGGAGGGGGTGAAGGATAACATCAGCCCCGAGAACCCTCCGCAATACCAGGGGTTACCGGTTATCACCGGTCTGGACTTTTCTTCCGATGGAAAGTACCTGGCGGTTTCAGGTTACCATGAGGTGCTTCTGCACAAGGCGGATGGCTCCGGGCTCGAGGCGCGCCTTGTAGGGGTCGCCCAGCGAATCCAGGCGCTGTCTTTTTCGCCGGATGGAAAGCGTCTGGCGGTCGCAGGCGGCCTTCCCGCCCGCCGCGGCGAGGTCCAGATCTGGGACGTGGAATCTCGAAAGCTCAAGATCTCCGCGCCGGCCACCTTCGATACGCTCTATGGCGTCAAGTGGTCCCACGATGCCAGCCTGGTCTCCTTCGGCGCCGCCGACAACACCCTGCGCGCTATTGACAGCAAAACGGGAAAGCAGGTGTTTTTCAACGGGGCGCACAATGACTGGGTGCTTGACACGGTATTCTCGAAGGACTCATCGCACCTGATTTCGGTAAGCCGGGATCGCTCGATGAAGCTGATGAAGGTCGATGCCCAGCAGTTCATCGACAATATCACCAGCATCACTCCGGGCGCCCTCAAGGGCGGGCTCATCTCGATCGACCGGCATCCGGGCAAGGATGAGCTTCTGATCGGCGGGGCGGACGGAACGCCGAAGATTTATAGAATGTTCCGGAAGAAAGCCAGGAAGATTGGTGATGACTTCAACCTCATCAGGAACTTCGCCAAGGTCCCCGGCCGCATCTTCTCGACCGAATACAGCGCTGATGGGGGGAGGATCGTGGTCGGCAGCAGCAAGGATGGCGAGGGCCTGGTTCGAGTCTACCAGGAGGGTGATGCCAAGATGCTCTGGGAGGTCAAGACCCCCGGGGGTATCTACACCTGCGCCTTC
>JAKUSY010000089.1:0-1821 GCA_022451445.1 Planctomycetota bacterium | reverse complement strand
GTGTGATGCTCCCAGGACGGGGTAGCCAAGATGCAGTGGGGGGGGGGGGGCGTAGGGGTGAGTTAGTGCTGCGCCTTCAATCACGATGGAAAAACAATCGCCGCGGCCGGCTTCCAGGGCAAGGTTCTGTTCATCGACGCGGCTTCAGGCAAGATCATCAAGGAGTTGATTCCAGTTCCCCTGAAGGCGGCGGGGTGAGCAGGCCTGGGTTCGAGACGAAAGAAAAACAACTGAAGGACGGGACTTTAAATGGGTTTGAAAATGAAATTTAGCCAGCCGGTACTCGTTTTGGCGTTTCTTGCGGTTTTCTCCGGGACGGCAGCCGCCGAAGGAGAGCCGGTCGGTCTTCCGGAAGGAGCCAGGGTAACCTCGCTGAGCCTGTTCCCGGCTGAGGTGGTTCTTGGGGACCGGTACGTCTACAGGCAGGTGCTCGTCACGGCGGAGGTCGAGGGGCTGGGAAAAGTCGACGTTACGCGCCTGGCGAAGGTGGAGGGCTCCACGGAGCTTGTCAAGGTGTCCAATGGCCGCAAGGTTTCCGGGCTCAAGGATGGGCAAGGGAAGCTGGTGTTTTCCCTGGGCGGACAGAGCGCCGAGCTGCCTGTCAAGGTGGGCGGCCTGGAGGCGCCCTACAAGGTCAGCTTTGTCCAGGACGTCATGCCCCTTCTGGCGCGACTCGGTTGCAATTCCGGCGTCTGCCATGGCTCGCAGAAGGGCAAGAACGGCTTCAAGCTCTCCCTGCGCGGATACGATCCGCTCTGGGATCACGTCGCCCTCACCGACGACCTCGAGGGCCGTCGCTTCAACCGCGCCGCGCCCGACAAGAGCCTTTTCCTGATGAAGATCACCGGCATCGTGCCCCACGTGGGCGCAGTGCGCACCGAGGCCGACTCGCCGTATTACTCGTTGTTGAAATCATGGGTCGGGGCAGGGGTCGCCCTGGACCTCGATGCCCCCAGGGTCGTCAACCGCGAGGTTTTTCCTAAAGAGGTGACGTTGGCGCTGCCGGGGATGCGGCAGCAGATGGCGGCGATAGCAACCTTCAGCGATGGAAAGGTCCGCGATGTGAGCCATGAGGCCTTCCTGAGCTCGAGCGACACGGACATCGCGACGGTTGATGATGGGGGCATCGTTACGGCCGTTCGTCGCGGAGAGATCGCGGTGCTCGTCCGCTACGAGGGGCGCTACGCGGCCGCGCCGACCTTTGTCATGGGCGATCGCTCCGGGTACGCATGGAATGACGTGCCTGAATTCAATTACATCGACACCCACATCTACGTGAAGCTTCGCAAGATCAAGAGCCTTCCCAGCGCGCTCTCCACCGATGCGGAGTTCATGCGCAGGGTCTACCTTGACCTCACCGGCACCATTCCCGATGTAAAGACAGTCCGTACCTTCCTTCTCGATCGGCGGGAGCCGAAGGCAAAGCGGGACGAGCTGGTCGGCCGCCTGCTCGGCGGTCCGGAGTTCGTTGATTTCGGGAGGAATAAGTGGTCGGACCTTCTCCAGGTCAACAAGAAGTGGCTCGGAGGCCCGGGAGCCAAGTCTCTGCAGGCCTGGGTTCGAGGCTCGGTGGCGAGCAACATTCCTTACGACAAGTTCGTGGCCACCCTGTTGAATTCCGAGGGATCGACGATCAAGAACCCACCGACCTCCTATTACAAGGTTCTTCGTTCTCCCGAGGCCGTGATGGAGAACACGACCCAGCTCTTCCTCGGCGTCCGCTTCAGCTGCAATAAGTGCCATGATCACCCCTTCGAGCGCTGGACCAAGAAACAGCACTGGGGCCTCGCTGCGTACTTCGCCCAGGTCTCCCGCAACGCC
>JAKUSY010000088.1 GCA_022451445.1 Planctomycetota bacterium | reverse complement strand
CCGTAGCTTTATCAGCGGCTGTTGCGCCTTCAGCGGCGCCGATCTGCCAGGCGATAAAGCCCATGATGGCCCAGATGATATGCCCGGCGAAGGCGAAGATCATCGACACCTTATAGCCGATCTTGTCGATGAAGAGGCTGAAACCGATGATACTGACCGCGAAGGGCCAGATACCGACTCCCGCCAATCTTCCGGCTTCAGCTGGATCCAGGTCGAATTCAACTGCCCATTCCCCGATGAGGAACATCCTCCCGATAAATCCGAAGGCTGTCGTGATCAGGGCTATAAAACAGCCCCAGAACAGAATCTTATTATTTCTATCGTCCATCTCGCTCTCCGCTAAAGCTCCTACCCTGTTGACTTCAAGAGGCTCTCACCCTCATTCCAAGAGTCTACTCTACGCAAGATCGGCTCTGGGTGTCAAGGAAGGGAGAACCCTGAAATACCCTTAATCCGGGCTGTTCTTCAGAAGGCGTAGGTGTATCTCATGGCGATGTCGATCTGCTCCTCGGTACGGATCGCCCGATCGGCATCGTTGAGCTGGATATCGAAGCTCAGCGTAAAGGCGTGCTGCTTGTAGACATACTGCCCGGCGAAACCGATGAAGCCGAGGAAGGTGCGGGCCAGGTCGTCCTCCTGGATAGTGCTGAAGAGCATTCCGCGGAAGGTATTGGTAAAGGAATAGACCGCCGCGACATCGAGGATGAACTGGTTCTCGAGCTCCGCACTGTCGCTGGTCAGGAACTGCAGGTTGCCGGCCATGCTCAGACGCCTGGTGACGGCGTAGTCCCCATCGAGCTCGACATTGTAGTAATTGCCCCGCAGCATCCCGAAGGTGTCCTCGTTGAGCGAGAGACGGGTGTCGAAGGACAGGGCGAGCCGCAGCTGGCGGTCGTCGTAGAACTTCCACTTGGCGCCGAGGTCCGCCGAGCTCAGGACTCCTTCCTCGCGGTCTTCGGTAGATGGCCCCCCGTTGACCAGCTCGCGGCCATTTGCGTAGGCAGCTACGAGCCCCGCCCCGAGCTCGATGTCCTCGAAAAGACCCATATTGAATTTCGGGTTCAGATAGACCTCGTTGCGGCGAAAGAGACTGTCACCCCCGGATCGGACAAATTGCTCTTCACCGGTATAAAGAAGCCCCACACCCAGTTTCCATCCCCCCAGCGGAGTGACCCCGGCGGAGCGGATAGAATGGAAACCCGTCAGGGCGCTGCCGTTGAAGCGCTGGTTGTTCTGCTCGAGCGAAACGAGATCCCAGTTAAACAGCGGCTCGATGGACTCTCCACGCCCCTGGGCGCCCAGGAGCCCTCCCCAGCAGGCCGAGAAAAAAACCGCCGCTCGAAGAAACCAACCGCGATATCCTCCAGGGCGTACGCTCATATCCCTCATCGCTCCGAAACCGGCTGTCGGCAAATACGGAACCCGGTAAACCCGCCAAGGAGATCCCGTTGATCTTCATCCAGGCTGCGGGTTTCGAGACAGGCTCGCGAGATACGCTCCGGTTCAGCCAGCTGGTTGTGTCCCCCGATCACGACATGAAGCCCCTGGGGATCCAGGACGATCTCCTGGAGATTGCCCTCCATGTCCAGGAGGCCGGTCGCGGTGGCGTTGCCGGGCCTCAGCCCGATCCTGCTGACCATGTTCTGTCCGTAACGCTCCTCCTGCTGAAAAACGAAACCATCATCCTGCGTGAACCAATCCTTGATCTCCCGTACCGCCTTCTCCTGCGTCCTCGTCCCGGAGAAGGAGCAGAGCCACTGCTCGACGGTCGGCAGGGAATAGGTATAGCCGTCAGCGGCCTGCTCACCGAACCACTTGACGAATTGCGCGATCAGCTCCACAGGCTGGTCAGCGAGGACCATCGGATTCTCTCTCTTGCCGATCCGCTCATCCGGTCCTCGCAGGCCCTTCTCGTTGAGAAAGCGGAACCAGCAGCTTTCAGGAAGCTCGGTCTTGCTCATCTCCAGCCGCGAGGGTCCGCAAACCACGAACTCCATGCCGACTTCCCGCAGGAAGCGCGAGCGCAGGATGATCGTACCGGCCTGGACGGGTTTCGAGGCCGCGCCGGCGACCGGAGCCTCCGCTCCCTCGGGCAACGGCTCGGCGATGAGCGGCGAGTAATCGTGACGGCGCTCGGAGACGTTGCCCGCGAGGTCGGTCAGCTCGAAGACGATCGGCACGGCGCGCTCCTGCAGGGGAATACTCCAGGTATAGACGAACTCGCCCGCCTCCAGCGCGGTCGACAATAAAATCTCCGTCCACCTCTCGGCGCCGCCCCCTTCCGCGGCGCCCAGCCTCCCCCTGAGTCGCTTGAGCTTCTCCTTTGCCTGGACAGCGACCAGCAGCTGGTCCCCGGATTCACGGGTGGTGATCTTCGCGGTCGGCGCCTCCTGGTCGCAATATACCTCGAGAGGTTCGACCATACCGGCCAATACCTCTTCGTCATTATTATAGAAGCAACGAGCCTCTACACGGGTCTCCACCCCTGGCTGGAGCTCCAGGTCGACCTTGAATCTTCCCCCGGAGCCGCTGGCCGCCGGCTCCACCTTCACCTCCTGGGTGCTGGAGCCGAAGCTGTTCTGTACCCGCAGCATGACCTTGAGGCCGGTAAAGACGGTATCAACCTCGCCCTCGACGGCCAGGGTCGCCTCGCGGGTATAGATGACCCGCGCTCCCGCCTCCTCACCGCCCGCCTCCCCCGCCGGCGCAGGCAGCGGGTCCAGGCTGGGGGTGCGCAGAACGATGTTCGGCGCCCTGGCCTGCACGCGATCAAGAGTACCCGCCTTGCCGAAAAGAACAGGCGGCCGATCCTTCCACGAGTACTGCACCAGGACGACATTGACCGCCTTGCTCAGTGTAATGTCAGCCACGAAAGGAATGGTCCTCGTCGCTCCGGGAGCGAGCTCCGGAGGATCAGCGGCCGCCAGCTCCCCGCCGGCAGGTTCCTCGAGCACCGGGTTGTCGACGATGCCCGGCTCGCTCTCCCCGGCGGCGCTCTCGCTCTCAGCTTTTTCGGCCGGAGGCGGCTTGACAATAGACCACTCCGCATCGACCCTCTCCCCGTTCACGAAGAACTGGAGATCCGGATAGGTGGCGCCCTCAACCTTGAACTTTCCCTCCACCGTCGCGACATTCCCGACAATATCGCTCGTGCCGAACTCCTCGAGCTCGAGCTTCAGCCGGCGAAAGATGATCTCCCTGGTCTCGCTCCTGTTTCCCGCCTTGTCCACGGCATACACGCGAACGATCCTGGACTCTCCCGGGGAGAGATAGTTGATCTCCCATTCGCTGATGTCTTCGATCTTACGCTCCTCCGAGCTCGCGCCGTCCTGGGTCAGCAAACTGTACCAGGCCTCCTTGATATCCATGTTGCCGGAGGTATCGAGCCGCACACCCAGGAGCTCCTCGAAGGTCGTGAACTCGATCTTTTCAGCCGCGGCAGTCGCGACCAGACCGAGGGGATCGATTACCACCACCTTGAAGACGGGGGCAACCAGGTCGACCACGAATTGCCTCTCGAGCAGCGACTGGCCCTGGGAAACAGCCAGTCCCTTCTCCTTGTCCTCCACAAACGCGCTGAGGTCATAGGAACCGTCGACAAGACGCCGGAAGTGAAAACTGTACGCCCCGTTTTCCGCATCCAGCTGGCCGCGTACCATATGCTGTTGCGGAGGTTCCGACTCACCGGAAAGAGTGGCGAGAAAAACCAGATCCTGGAGCATCTCCCCTTCCTGGGGAGCCTCGCTCCTGGGAAAAGCGAGCCTGATATCCAACGAGGGAATCCCGCTCGGGGCCAGCTCGCCGTAATCCCTGCCGACGTTGAGCGGCAGCTGCTTCTCGATAGCTTCAGCCAGCCAGGCGCGGAAGACATCGGTGCGTGTTTTTTTCTCTACCGGGGTCTCCGGCTTTCGATCGCTCACGACGCCTGGCTCGAGAGCTCCCGCGGGGGCGCTGCCGGGATTCTCAGCTGAGCCGGCGACCGCTTCACCACCAGCCTCACCGCCCGCCCCCGTTCCCTCACCGGAAAAATCACCGGCGGCGGCCCACCAGAGCACGCCAAAGGCCAGGAGGATGCCCGCCGCCATCTTGGCGACCGTTCCCAGGGAACCCCGGCCTCGCCTCCCCGGCCTGGGTATTTTGCGCCCCTCGAGAGCCGCGACGAATTCATCGACTGATTCAAAGCGGTCCTCGGAATCCTTTGAGAGCCCCCGCAGGATCGTCTCGGCGATCGTGTGGGTAATCCCCTCGAGCGGGGACGGCTCGATGTTCATGATCTGGTAGCCGATATCGCCTGTATAGAAGGGAGGTGAACCGGCGACGAGCTCGTAGAGGGTGCAGGCCAGCGAGTAGATATCGCTGCTTGGGGTCGAGACCTCGCCGCGAAACTGCTCCGGACTCATATAGGGTACCGTACCGCTCCGCTTGCCGGTCTGGCGCAGGGTGCTGTCGGCCACGACCCTGGAGATCCCGAAGTCGGTGATCTTGATGGTGTCGGACGGCTGGAGAGCCCCCTCCACCGGCTTCGCCAGCATGAGGTTCGCGGGTTTCAGGTCACGGTGAACGATCTGGCGGGCGTGCGCGTGGGCAAGTCCATCCCCTACCTGGCGAGCGACGACGAGCAGCTCTTCGGCCTCGAACGTCCGCCCCTCCCGCTTGCGCTGGCGCAGGAGATGCTTGAGCGTCTGGCCTTCGAGATACTCCATGGCAAAGAAAGGCCAGGTGGGTCCGTCGGAATAGGTATGGATACGGATGATATTATCGTGCGCCAGGTCGAGCAGGCGGTTCGCCTCCAGCCTGAGATCATCGCGCGCATCGACATCGAAGATGATCTCCTGGGGAATCCGCTTGAGAGCTACCGGGCGATCGAGCGCCTCGTCCTGGGCGAGGTAGACCTTTCCCATGCCCCCCTGCCCGATCAGCTTCTGGATGCGGTACTGGTTGGCGACCAGGTCGCCTTCGTGCCAGCCGCGGGCCGCCTCCTCGCTCAGGTCGGTGGACTCTGTAGCGTAGGCGGCGGCGCGCTGGGTCACCGTGTCCGCGTTAAGATCGACATCGGAGTCCGTGGAGCTGTCTTCACGGGGGGCCGGAGGATCCACCTCGGCCGTCTCGCTGGCAGGCTCGCCGGAAGAGTCCGACGATTCGGCCACCCCGGCTGCCGGGGTCCCATCCCGTTCCTGGCTTTCAGCCGCAGCCGATTCGTCCGTGTCTTCCGGCGAAGCAGGCTCTTCAGCCCCCTGGCCGTCCATCGGCGGACTGGCTTTTTCGGACATGCGAAAACAAGCCCCCAACAAAGGTATCCACTTGACTCTTCATCTTCGAGGAACGCCCTGCTGATGAATCCCGGCCCGCAGCCGTAGGCCTCCACATTCAACAGAACTGCAGATTGTAGCCTGAACTCATTCAAAAAGAAACTTCCACGAACTGAGATCTTTCTCCTCTCCAGGCGCCCTAATCGTTTTATCCATCAAAGGTTATAGGACTCTGGATGATCAGAAAAAGCGGCCTGGATGGGCGAGCGGAGCTCTTTGAAGATTTCCCCCTTACTCTCTCAGTTCTCTTCTCGTCTCTTCTCAAGCACCCCGGGGAGTCCCCTGGATGTGGTCCGTTGACTTACCGATTCTAAAACCATAAAATTGTGGTTCACAATGGTTTGGAGTGGGTCAAAGGGAAGCTGGCCTCGAATCGGCTTCAGGGTCCTTGCCGGAATTTCTGAAAACGAAAAGGTTCGAATTATCCGCCTGTTGAGCCGGATTGACCTGTGTTCATCAGACTTGATAGAGCCCTGTAACGACATATCATCAAGTAGCTTATGGTTTCCATTCCGCCAGGCTCACCCGCGGGTTCAGCCGACCATGAAAACCAGGGCGAAACGAGGCCCCGCCCGGACGGGTCGACAGGAAAAAAGAGATGAAAAAAACCCGTTCTCTCCTCGCCAGCCTCCTGCTGGCTTTCTTTGCCGTTATCGGAAGCCCACTGCTCCTGCAGGTTCCCGCCAACGCCAGCAATAGCGGCCTGATCATCATCACCGAGATCATGTACCACCCCTCCGGCGGCGGCCAGGAGCTCGAGTTCATCGAGATCCACAACGCCAGTCCCGCTCCAGTCGATATCTCCGGCTGGTATTTTTCCAAAGGGATCAGCTACACCTTCCCTTCCTCATCGTTTCTCAACGGCGGTGAATATGCCGTGGTCTGCGCCAACCAGGACAGGATTTCCGAAGTCTACGGCATCGACAATATAGCCGGAAACTGGGGACTTGGCTGCGACCTTGAGGGAGATGAACGCGACGGCTGCGCCCTGTCCAACAGCGGTGAAACGATCGAGCTTGCCGAAGAGAACGGGGTGGTCGTGGCTACGGTCGGCTACAACGACAGGGGTAAATGGCCATCCGGGGCTGATGGAACCGGGCACTCCCTCGCTCTCATCGAGGTCTACAGCGATCCCGATGATCCAGACAGCTGGAGCATCAGCGGCTCCCTGGGAGGGTCGCCCGGCGGGCCGAACAATCCCTCGACGGACTCGCTCACGATCGTGGTCAACGAGGCCCTCACCTGGACCGCCGGGGAGCGCTGGGTGGAGCTCTTCAATCTCAGCTCCCAACCGGTGAACCTCTCGGAATTCTGGATCTCCAACAGCCGTGCGCTGGCGGATGAGAGCTCCCGGTTCCAGCTTCCGGCTGACACCACGATCGCCGCCCGCGGACACCTCGCCCTCTCGGAAGCCGACCTCGGCGGTCTCAACCTGTCGCCCGCCGCGGACGTGGAGGCCGTGGATGGATCTCCCGGACGGCGCTTTATCGCCCTGCTCGAGCCCGGCGCCAACAGGGTCGTCAACGCCTACATCTTCGAACCCGAAGTTGAAGACAGGAGCGAGGCGCGGATACCTGACGGCGATGAGAGCTTCAGCGACCGGGCGGTACCGACCCGTGGCGAAGCGAACAGGGTCGAGGTCGAGCGGGACATCATCATCAACGAGCTCATGTACCACCCCATCCACGGTCCGCCAAGCGGAGACGAGCGCTTCGCGGAATATCTTGAGCTCTACAACCGCAGCTCCGAGAGAAGCATCGACATCAGCGGCTGGAAGCTGACCAAGGGGATCAACTACGAATTCGAACCCGGGACCGTCATGGCACCCGGGAGCTACATCGTCGTCGCCCGGGACCCGATCTATATCCGCGAGACCTACGGCCTCGCTCCCGAGAAGGTCTTTGGCGGCACAGAGGGTTTCGGAGGCCTGCGAAACGATGGAGAGCGGGTCAATCTGCGCGACCCGCAAGGCAACATCGCCGACACCGTTCGCTATCACGATGGCGGCCAGTGGCCCTATTGGGCCGATGGCGGCGGCTCCTCCATGGAGCTCATCGATCCCTTCCAGGACAACAATGTCGGCGCCGCCTGGAATTCAAGCGACGAATCCGGGAAATCCGAGGTGCGGGAGTACGGCTACCGGGGCCGCTACAACAGCGGTGAGCCGGAGCTTCACTTCCTCATGAACTCCCGCGGCATCACCATCGTTGATGACATCCGGATGGTCGAGCGGATCATCACATTCTCTCCCGACCAGACGTTCCTCGACCTCGGCGCCCAATGGCGGCTCACCCCGGGAACCGGGGAGCCGCCCGCGGACTGGTACCAGCCGGACTTCGATGATTCGGCATGGACCCCCGTCACCACCCCGGTCGGCTATGGAGAAGATGAAAGCGAGGTAGGCGGAACCACTATGGATAAAATGCGGGGGAATTACCTCTCGATCTACATGCGTACCGAGTTCACGATTCCCGACCCCGCCACCGTCAATACGCTGAGATTCTACGCGCCCTACGATGATGGTTTCATCGTCTACCTCAACGGCACCCGGATCCACGTCGAGAATATGCGCCCGAGCGAAGGTGACTTGCAGGTCACCTTCGATTCCCGGGCCAGATGTTCGCGGGAGAGAACCAGCTCGGGCCGGGCGGACGTCGACCTCTCCGAACATATGGGCCTGGTCCTCACCGGCCGCAACGTGCTCGCCATCCAGGCTCACAACTCGAGCATCAACTCCAGCGACTTCTACATCGCCCCGGTCCTGCAGTCAGGAGAATACGTCCCTGACGACTCCGAGAACTACGTCGGCAACGGAGACATCGAGGCGGAAATCTCTTCAAACTCCTCGCGGCCGGGCGAGTGGAAGATCCAGGGTACCCACATCAACTCGGGGCGCACGACAGCCCCCTCCGAGGTGATCGAGGGAAACGCCTCGCTGAAAATCGTCGCCCGGGGCAAGGGCGACAATAAGGTGAACCGCCTCGAACATACCCTGGCGAGAAACCTGCGCCCCCGCAGCGACTACTTCATCTCCTTCAAGGCGAGATGGATCGCCGGCTCCCAGACGATGCTGACCCGGGGCTACAACCACGACTTCGCCAGGTCGCATGTCCTGGATGTTCCCCGCAACCTCGGCACTCCCGGCGCCATCAACAGCGTGACCGCGCGCCTCGCGGCCGCCGGCGACGCCAACATCGGACCGCTGATCGACAAGATGGGCCAGTCCCCCAACCTGCAGGGCAACAACGTCCCGGTGCAGGTGTCCTGCAGGGTCCAGGACCCCGACGGCATCGACAGCGTGAAGCTCTATTGGAACCTCAACCGTCCCAACGCCGCCGGCGAGGGTGAGAACGAGATCAACATGACGGGCCCCGATGCGAGGGGCCGGTACCACGCCACCATCCCCGCGCAGGCTCTTCGAAGGACAGTGGTCTACTACGTGCTGGCAAGAGACACCGGCGGCCGGATCGGACGCTACCCCCTCGACGCCACCCAGCGCACCAATCCACTCGTCCTCCGCGCCATGGACATCGAGAATATCGACCGCAGCTACTGCGTCTACCGCCACGAAACTCCCCAGGGCGGCGCCAACCCGTCCTACCGTTTCTGGATCCACCAGGATGCCGAGCGCTACCTCAACGCCCGGCAGCTGCACTCCAACGACCTGGTGGAGGGAGCCTTCCTCTTCGGAAACGAGAAGCTCTACTACAACTCCAGGGTGCGATTCTCAGGAAGCCCCTGGGCCAGGCAGCGCTGGTCAGAGAGCTACCGCGTCTCGATGGCGAAGGATAAGCCGCTGCACGGCGTCATCAAGAAGTTCGGTCTCGAAGACCACCAGGGCGCGGGAGCCCGCGACGCCCGGGAGAGGATCTCCAACTACCTCATCCGCCACAACCAGGGCAACACCCGCACGCCCTATTCCTACCAGTGGCTGGTCCAGTGGAATATCAACCGCGGCTCGAGCGCCGGCATCAACGAGATCCGTGAATTCGTCCAGGTTCCCAACCGGGAGCTGATCCAGCGCTGGTATCCCGATGATGACAACGGCGCCTTCTTCGAGATGGACGACCGGCACGAGCTCAACGACGGCGGCAGCCGCGTCAGCAGCTACGATGGGCGCCTGACCTACCCGCCCTACAGGAACCCCCCGCAGGGAGACCCGAGCGAGCCGCCGGATGACAAGGAGCACTACCGCTACTACTACAACAACCGGATGGACGAGAGCAAGGATGACTTCACCCATCTGGTCCGCCTCGCCCA
>JAKUSY010000087.1 GCA_022451445.1 Planctomycetota bacterium | reverse complement strand
AGCAGGACTTCTGTCTATGTCGGTGTAGCGGCAGAACACCCTGGCGCCCGACTCCTCACCCCCATTCGCTGGGTTCAGCTTCATGAACCGGTAGAAGGGGACAAGGGCCCTGTGCAGCTCGGTTCGCTCCTTGTGCTGAAAGAAATAATCCGCCACCGGATGGGAGCTGTCAGAGAATTGCAGATAAACGGGACTGAGGCTGTCGCCGCGCTCCTCAACAACCTCGAACGGCAACAGCTTCTCGGGACCGGGAGCGTGAAAGAGCCTGTTGTAGGTCTGTGGATCGACGTTCGAACCCATGAAAACGACCAGGAGCCCGCCTTCAGCAACGTACCGCCGCAGACTCGCGAGCTCCTGGGACGGTACCTCCGCCACGTTGGCCAGGACGACCATCGAAAACCTCTTCCACTCCACATCCCGAAGAAGATCCGCCACTATATTGACCGGCTGGAAGGGCGTGACACGTCCCCCGAGGGCGGTCATGGCATCATCTCGCGGCTGCAGGGCCGTCTGCAGATAGAACGTCTCACGCTCCAGGGGGTCGCCCGCAGGATCTCCATCCACCAGCAGGATCTCTATCTCATCACGCACATCGACGGTAAAAAACCTCTTATTGTCAACCACGAGACCATCACTGCGTACCTCGGCGACGATCGTGTGGTAACCGGATTCATCGAAACGGTAAGGAAGGCTGCGGGTAACCGCGCCACCGGCGGGAATCCGCAGGATCTCGCCGGCCTGCGCCTCCCCCGGGTCGCCGCTCACGGGAGGATCGACCCGAACCGTAAAATCGAGACCTTCGGCTTCCTTGTCGCCGAAGTTCCTCAAGGTAACCTGGATTTCGACAGTCACC
Organism: Planctomycetota bacterium; assembly: GCA_022451445.1. Taxonomy (GTDB): domain Bacteria; phylum Planctomycetota; class UBA8108; order UBA8108; family UBA8108; genus UBA8108. The sequence continues at coordinate 8,732 of JAKUSY010000087.1, read as the reverse complement.
CCCCTTGCAAAAAGATCCGGCTTCACCGAGAGACTGGTAATCGCCACGTTGGACCTGTTGCTCTCGGCGGAGGCAAGCTGGGAAAAGATGAGGTCGTGGCCATCCTCAGTAAGTTCATCAAGGAGCTGCTTGATCTCGGGAGAGCGCGGCCCCTCCTTCCCCAGCCAGTCTTTGCGCTGGAGATCGCTCAACAGGACGATCCGGCACGGCTCGGGCTCGCCGTCATCGGCGCTGGAAACGAACTGGTCGGCGAGCTCCTTGACCGAACGCAGCGAGGTCACCAACCGCACCCCCCTGCTGGTGCTGCCCAATCGCTCCAGCTCGGAATCCAGCAGGGCCCGGTTCGGACCGCTCATCTGGCTGCGCTCGAATACCACCCGGGGCTGGTGGTCAAGCGACATCACCGCCACATAATCGTCGTCTTCGACATAGGACTCAACGACGTCCGAGATGGTCTGCTTCGCCCGCTCCAGCAGGCTCGATGCCCCCTCGACCCACTCCATGCTGTAGGAGGTGTCGATGGCGAAGATCCAGTTTTTGCTGCCCTCGGAGGAAAAAGCGAGGGGGTTGGATCGCATGACAGGGCGAGAGGCTGCGAGAACGAGCAGAAGGACGATGAGACAGCGCATCAGCAGCAGCAGCAGGTTCTGTATCTGCAGGCGGCGGCGGCTTTTCTTGAGCGCCTTGAGCAGGAACTCCATCGCCGCCCACTTGCGGCGGCGGTAGCGCTGCCGGTTGATCAGGTAGATGAGGATCGGGACGCCCACAAGCGCGCCGAGCCAAAGCAGACTTGGATTAAAGAAACTCACCGTCTCAAGCTCCCTGCGCGCTTGGCCAGATAGGTGGAGAGAGCTACATCGAGAGAATCGCAGGTCTCGATGGCGACATAGTCAAAACGGTTGTTTCGGCAGACTTTCCGCAGCCTCCCGAGGAAACTTTCCAGCTCCGAGAGATACGCTTCTTTCAGGAGACGCGGATTGGCGAGGACATCCTCAAAACCCTCCATCCCCTCAAACATGGTCATGTTCTGGAACGGGAAGGTCCGCTCATCTTTATCGAGCAGGTGGAACAGGATGACCTCGTGATTGCAATAGCGCAGGTGCTTCAATCCCCGCTCGATATGTTCGATATCATCGAGCATGTCGGAGATGATGACGATCAATCCCTTCCGGTTGAGCCTGTCGGCAAACTCATGAAGGATGACCCCGAGATCGGTTTTTTCCTTCAGGCCCGGTTTTTCGACCACCTCGAGGAGGGTCTTGAGGTGGGAGCCTGTAGAGCGCGCGCCGACGAGGTTGCGAACCTTGTCATCGAAGAGGGCGAGGCCGACCGCGTCCTGCTGGCGAAGAAGCAGGTAGGACAGGGAGGCGGCCACCATCACACCGTAATCAAACTTGCTGACCCCGCCGGAGGAATAGTTCATGGACTCCGAGGCGTCCAGCAGGATGTGGGTGTTGAGGTTGGTCTCCTCCTCGTATTGCTTGATGTAGAAACGATCGGAGCGGCCGAAGACCTTCCAGTCAATGTGACGGACGTCATCTCCGGGGACATATTCCCTGTGCTCGGCAAACTCGATGCTGAAGCCGTGATACGGACTTCGATGCAGACCCGAGATGAAACCCTCGACGATCAGCCGGGCCTTGATCTCCAGCCTGGATATGCCGTTGAGAACCTTGGGGTCGAGGTATTTGGAAGGCGATTCAGCAGCCAATCATATTCCCCTAATACTGCAAGCCGATGAGATTGAAGCACTTAAGCGAGCAGGCGGCTCGACCGGAGCGACCTGCGGCCCCGGAAGAACCATCACCCGCTGGCAGCGGCACCTGCTGTCCCCGTATCGTGGACGGGAGTGTCCTCGATCAGGCGACCGATGATCGTCTCGGGACTGACCCCCTCGGCCTCCGCGCTGAAGTTCGTCAGGATCCTGTGGCGCAGCACCGGATAGGCGACAGCCTGTACATCTTCAGCCGAGACGTGGTTGCGCCCGTAGAGAACGGCTCGCGCCTTGGCTCCGAGGATCAGGTACTGGGAGGCTCTCGGGCCCGCGCCCCAGGCAAGCCAGTCCTTGATGTACTCGGGCGCCTCATCCTTGGTTATCCGGGTCGCCCGGGTAAGCCTGAGCACATAACGAATCACCTCGTCGGCGACCGGAACCCGCCGAACGATTTCCTGCAGCTGGATGATCTCCTCCCCGTTGAGAATTTCTTCGACTGCCGCTTCCTGGCCAATCGTGGTCCTCTTCATGATCTCGACCTCTTCATCCTCGCTCGGGTAATCCACGAGAATATTGAACATGAAGCGGTCAAGCTGGGCCTCGGGAAGGGGATAGGTCCCCTCCTGCTCAATCGGGTTCTGGGTCGCCAGGACAAAGAAGGGCTCATCAAGCTCGTGCTTCTTGCCCCCCGCGGTCACCTGGCGTTCCTGCATGGCCTCCAATAGGGCGGCCTGGGTCTTGGGAGGAGTCCTGTTGATCTCATCGGCGAGAATGACATTGGCGAAAATGGGGCCCTGGAGAAACCTGAAGTTTCTCTCGCCCGTGCCCTTGTCCTCCTGGATCACCTCGGTGCCGGTGATATCCGAAGGCATGAGGTCCGGCGTAAACTGGATCCTTGAAAAAGAGAGGGAGAGGCAACGCGAGAGTGTGGAAATGATCAGCGTCTTAGCGAGACCCGGAACCCCCACCAGCAGGCTATGGCCCCTGGAAAAGATCGATATCAGGATCTGCTCGAGCACCTCGTCCTGTCCGACGATCACCTTACCCAGCTCGGCCCGGATCCGGTTGTAGCTCTCGCGCAGCTTCTCTACCGTTTCAAGATCACCCGTGCCGAGGTTACTCTCGCCACCGGATGCCTGTCCGGCCTGTCCCGGACCATCATCAGTCATCTCTGGGGGTTTTTCTGATTCGCTCATCCCTGGCTTCTATACCCTTTCCTGCAGGTCAAAATGCCAGCTCGTATTCAACCAGCCGGCACTCCGCAGATTGTTAAGGTTGGATCCTGAATTGTTCCCGAAACCCGGCACCCCTGAAGCCCCCCGGAAAAAACCTGAGGCACATCCTGCTGAAGTCAGCAATAGCTTCGTAAACCAAGAGAGTGAAAGGGTTTCAAGCCGGGGGGAATGATAAAATCACCCCTGTTGCTAGTCAAACACTATATAGGACGGCCGCGACGCCGCCTGGGACCTGTGTTTCACCCGGAGCCGCTGCGCTCTCGGCACTCAGAGCCGCCTGCCGGATGCCAAAGCTCCCGGACTCTTTCAGCCCGGAATTCCGGAACAGATGCCGCCGCGGCCAGAGAGGACCGGATAGGCTGGGAGTTGTTCTTGCTTTCTCTCCCGCGGCTCATATACTTACCCGATCAAATTTTCCTTAAGCTACGATCAGCATTACAATTGCCTGATTAAGTGACTGGCTTTTCAGACGACGATCCTTGATGCGATAACCCCAGGGAGCAAGAAGATGCACTCGGACGGGGAAACTGCCGGCGTCCTCTTTGAAAGAGGAGATGGTCTTACCTATAACGACTTCATCGTTCTGCCCGGCCATATTGACTTTGCCGCCACCGAGGTCGAGCTCTCACCGCATATAACCCGGCGGATCGCTCTCAAGAACCCCATCTGCAGCTCGCCGATGGACACCGTGACCGAAAGCCGAATGGCCATCGGCATGGCTCTCCTCGGTGGAATCGGAATTATTCACTACAACAACACCCCCGAAGCCCAGATCGATGAGGTTCGTAAGGTCAAGCGGTTCGAAAACGGGTTTATCACCGACCCGGTAGTCCTCGGACCGAAAAACACAATTGCCGACGTCGATACGATCCATGAACAGCAGGGCTTCTCGGGGATCCCCATCACTGAAGACGGAACCCTGCAGGGGAAGCTGCAGGGTATTGTCACCAACCGCGACATCGACTTCGAGCCTGACCGGGGAAGGCTTCTCGAGGAGGTCATGGTCACCGACCTGGTAACCGCTCCCGAGGGCGTCACCCTGAACGAGGCCAACAACATCCTTCGCGAATCGAAGAAGGGCAAGCTGCCTATCATCGACGGAGACGGTCGCCTGGTCTCCCTCGTGTCGCGAACGGATCTCAAAAAGAACCGGGACTTCCCCGAGGCCAGCAAGGACGAGAGCAAGCAGCTCAGGGTCGGAGCGGCCATCTCGACCCAGATGGAGGATCGCGAGAGGCTGGAGGGCCTCGTCGAGGCCGGGGTCGATCTCGTCGTGATCGATGCCGCGCAAGGCGACTCTGTATTCCAGCTGGAGATGATCAAGGAGCTCAAAAAGAGCTTCCCTGATGTCGACGTTCTCGCGGGCAACGTGGTAACCACGAGCCAATGCGAACACCTCATCGACTCAGGCGCCGACGGTGTCCGTATCGGCATGGGGCCGGGCTCTATCTGCATAACCCAGGACACCATGGCTGTTGGCCGCGCCCAGGCCACCGCGGTATACCAATGCGCAAAGTACTGCAGAACCCAGGGGATACCGGTGGTCGCCGATGGAGGCATCAACAATACCGGGGCCCTGGGCAAGGCGCTGGCCCTTGGAGCCAACGTCGGAATGATGGGATCGATGTTCGCCGGTACCCAGGAAACACCTGGCGACTATTTCTACAAAGACGGAATCCGGGTAAAGAAGTACAGGGGCATGGCCTCCGTGGAGGCCATGGAGCGCGGCGGCGACAAACGCTACATGTATTCAAACAAGAACATCAAGGTCGCGCAGGGAGTCTCCGGCCTGGTGGTGGACAAGGGTTCCGTCTACGACCTGGTCCCCTATCTCGTCCAGAGCCTGCGCCAGTCCTTCCAGGATATGGGGCACAGTACGGTCGAGGCTCTTCACCTTGCCCTGGAAAATGACGATCTCCGCTTCGAGAGGCGCACCTCTTCAGCCCAGAGAGAAGGCGGGGTCCACGGTCTCATGGCCTACGATGAGCCCTTTCGCGAAGGCGGACGTGACCGACAATAATCATTCCCCCTGTTGGCCTATCGCTTGCTAAGCTATCGTTGCGTTTTCCAGACGGCCCCGACGGCCTGACTTTCTTCCAATCATATATTTCATCTCAAAGCCGTGCCTGAATTCGTCGCCATATTGGACTTCGGTTCGCAGTATACGCAGCTCATCGCCCGCCGCGTTCGCGAGCATCACGTCTATTGTGAGATCCTCAGATGCGACACGAGCATCGAGGAATTGTCCGGGAAAAAGGTCAAGGGAATCATACTCTCAGGCGGCCCATCCGGCGTATACGAGGAAGAGGCCCCCCGTTGCGATCCGAAAATCTTCGACCTCGGCGTGCCGGTCCTTGGAATCTGCTACGGCATGCAGCTGGGCTGTGAACTCCTGGGCGGGAAGGTGATTGCCGCCCAGCACAGGGAATACGGCTCGACCGAGATAGAGGTCTCCGGGGAGGACCCCCTCTTCAGCGGCATCAACTCCTCGACCACCGTCTGGATGAGCCACGGCGACCGCGTCAGCGAGATCGAGGAAGGCTTCGAGACCACCGCGAAAACGGACAACTGCCCTCACGCCGGAATCTGGCACCGAGAATCCGGGTTCAGGGGGATCCAGTTTCATCCGGAGGTGACCCATACGTCCGAGGGATCGAAGATCCTCCATAACTTCCTCTTTGCCATATGCGACTGCTCCGGAGACTGGTCTTTGAGCAGGTTTATCGAAGAAAAAACAGCGGAATTGAAAGCGACCATCGGCTCCAAGAATGTCGTTCTCGGACTCTCGGGGGGCGTCGATTCGAGCGTTGTAGCTCTCCTGCTCGATCGGGCCATCGGCAACCAGCTGACCTGCATCTTTGTCGACAACGGCGTGCTGCGCAAAAATGAGCGCGAGCAGGTTAAGGGCATGTTCACCGACAACTACGAGTTCAACCTGCGGGTTGTCGATGCGCCCGAAGTCTTCCTCGAAAATCTTGCCGGCGTTACAGATCCCGAGGAGAAACGCAAACGAATCGGCAATACGTTCATCGATGGTTGCAAGGAGGCCGCCGCGGATCTCGACGATGTCGAATTTCTCGCGCAGGGCACCCTCTATCCCGATGTCATCGAGAGCCTCTCGCCGATCGGAGGCCCCTCGGCAACCATCAAGAGCCACCATAATGTCGGAGGTCTGCCCGAGCAGCTCGGCTTCAAGCTCATTGAGCCCCTCAGGAATCACTTCAAAGATGAGGTCCGAGCGCTCGGCAAGGAGCTCTGCCTCGCCCCGGAGCTCCTCCATCGCCAGCCGTTCCCCGGCCCCGGACTCGCGGTCAGAATTATCGTCGAGATCACCGCCGACAATCTCGACGTTCTGCGCAACGCCGACGTCATCATCCAGGAAGAGATCGAGAAATGGGAAGGCTATCCGGGCATCTGGCAGTCCTTCGGGGTGCTGCTGCCCGTGCAGACCGTCGGCGTGATGGGAGACCAGCGAACCTACGACAACGTTGTCGCCCTTCGCATCGTGGAATCTCTCGATGGAATGACGGCCAATTGGATCTGTCTTCCGCAGGACATCCTGGCCTCTATTTCATCGCGTATCTGTAATGAGGTCCACGGGGTCAACCGGGTCGTCCTCGACATCTCCTCCAAGCCGCCATCTACCATAGAATGGGAATGAGGAGACCGGAAATGACTGAACAGGAAGACACGCTCGATGCCGGCGGTAAGAATTTTGCCATCATCGCCTCCCGCTTCAACGACTTCGTTGTCGAACATCTAATCAAGGGAGCCAGCGACGCCCTCCTGCGGATGGGAGCCGGCGAAGACGCCATCGAGCTCTACCGGGTTCCGGGAGCGTTTGAAATACCCGGCGTCGCCTGCAAGCTTGTCGATGGAGGCGGCTTCGACGGAATCATCTGCCTCGGCGCTGTGATCAGGGGAGCGACCCCCCACTTCGACTACGTAGCAGGTGAATCCGCGCGGGAAATCGCCCGCCTGGCGGCGCGGAGTCCCGTGCCGGTTATCTACGGAGTGCTGACGACCGACACGGTTGAGCAGGCCCTCGAGCGGGCCACGCCAAAGATGGGCAATAAGGGAGGGGATGCCGCGATGGCCGCGGTGGAGATGGCCGGGCTCTACGCCGAGCTGAAGCGAAACCGGACGCCTGATGCCTAAACGAAACAGGACACTCGCCAGAGAAATCGCCCTCCAGGCTCTCTTTCAGCAGGATCTGGCGGGAGACGATCCACAGAAAATCGCCGAACTCCTGGCCGAGGCCACGGAGGACTCCAGGGAGCGCGAATACGCCAGGAGCCTGGCCCTCGGCGTCCTGGAAAACAGGCAGGAGCTCGACAGGAGGATCGTGGAGGTCACGAACAATTGGAAACTCGACAGGATTGCCGCCGTAGACCGCGCCATACTCCGCCTGGGGCTCTACGAGCTGCTGGAGATGGACGAAGAAGTCCCTCCAAAGGTGGTAATCAACGAATCCGTCGAGCTGGCAAAGAAATTCTCAACTGCCAAGTCGGGCTCCTTCGTCAATGGAGTACTTGACAGGATCTACCAGGACCTGTCAGCCGAGCCCGGAAGTTCGCAGGGAGAAGAAATCAGCAGAAACTCGGAGGACGGCTGAATGGCATGGTTCAAGCGCTGGAGATCGCCCGGGAAGGAAGAACCTGAGGGTAAGCCTGCGGATGCCGGGACCGCTCCGCTTGAGCCGGCTGAGCCTCCCGACGAGACCTCCACAGCGAAGGAAGAGCCCGGGTCCGGAGACGATCCGCTTCCCCCGCCGAAGCCGGAGAAAGCGAAGAAACCGGAAGAAAAGAAAAAATCTGCCTGGTCCATCCTGCGCAGGGGCCTGGCGAAAACCCGCGAGAGCATCACCGGGTTGTTCAGCCTTGGAGGAAAGGTCGATGAGACGATGGTCGATGAAATCGAGGCCGGTCTCTACGGAGCTGATTTCGGACCGGAAACCGTTGCCGAGTTGATCGATGGGGAGGCTGGATTACGCAGCGCCTGTAAGGAGAAAAAGTTCAGTGAATCGGGCCAGGTGCGCGACTATCTCAAGAACCTCCTGAAGGACAATCTCAAGAGGAGAGACAACCGGCTTATCGAGGCTGAAACAAAACCGACGGTCATCCTGGTCTCAGGAGTGAACGGCACCGGCAAGACGACCAGCATCGCGAAGCTCGCCCATCGGCTCACCTCGGAGGGGAAAACCGTCATCCTCGCCGCCGCCGACACCTTCCGCGCCGCCGCCGTTGAACAGCTGACCATCTGGAGCCAGAGGCTCGGTATCGCGATCGTCACGGGCGAGGCCGACTCGGATCCCGCCTCGGTCGCTTATCGGGCGGCGGAGCAGGCGATCGAGGACAAGCTGGATTACCTCATCGTGGATACGGCCGGACGGCTCCACACGCAGGTCAACCTGATGAATGAGCTTGCCAAGATCCGCAAGGTCCTCGAGAAGAAAATCGGCGGAGCTCCTCACGAGTCACTGCTCGTGCTGGATGCGACCACGGGACAGAATGCGCTGCAGCAGGCATCGAACTTCCTCGAAGCCGTCGACATAAGCGGGATCGTCCTGACAAAACTAGATGGAACCGCCAAGGGAGGAATCGTGGTCGCCATCAACAACCGCCTGCAGATACCCGTCAAGTTCGTCGGCGTAGGAGAACAGATAGAGGATCTCCAGGTCTTTGAACCCGACGGTTTCGTCGATGCGCTGCTTGATTCGTCCGAAGGTCCCGACTGAGCGAGATCAGCTCCCCCGGCCCTGGACCGATCAGAATCCGAACGGC
>JAKUSY010000086.1 GCA_022451445.1 Planctomycetota bacterium | reverse complement strand
GCCCGGCGGAGGAGCTCTACGATCTCAGCAAGGATCCCCACCAGGTAAAGAACGTGGCCGCCCTCGCGAGCTACGCTGAACAGAAGCAGGACCTTGCGCGCCGCCTCGATGCCTGGATGAAGACTACGGAGGACCCGCGCGCTGGAGATCCCGCGCTGGTTCGCTTCGACTCGTTCGAATACTTCGGCATGCCCGCGAAGAAAAAGAAAAAAGGCTCCTCTCGCAAAAAGAAAAAAGCCCCGGCGAAGAAGGTGTCGACTTCCCTGGAGGCTCCGATCCGTCATTCCTTCCTCGGCGTGGGCAACGCCAGCAAGGCGGTTATTGTCGGCGAGGATGGATCCATCAAATGGAAGGTCAACCTGCCGTCCAGTGATGGATGGGTCCTGCCCAGCGGCAATGTCCTGCTGGCTCTCTACAGGATGAGGGGCTTCCCCAACGGCGGCGTCGTGGAGATTGACCGCAAGACGAAGAAGATCGTCTTTCAATACAAGGGCCAGCAGAAAGAAACGAGCACTGTACAGGCGCTGCCGGGCGACAAGTTTCTCGTTGCCGAGCTGGGGCCTGAACCCCGCGCCATTGTCATAGACCGCACCGGGAAGGTTCTCAAGACGACCCCCCTGCAATGCCAGAAAAAGAACTTCCACATGCAGACCCGGATGCTCCGCATGCTTCCCAATGGAAACTACATCGCGCCGCACCTGCTGGACTTCGCGGTGAAGGAATACGAGCCCGACACCGGCAAGGTCGTTCGCTCCTTCCCCACGGATGACCGCGGACGCGCCAAGCGGGACTGGCCCTTCACGGCTATCCGCCTGGAAAACGGCAACACCCTCATCGGCTGCACCAACGGCAACCGTATTATCGAAGTTGACGCCACGGGCTAAACCGTCTGGAGGGTCAACAACGAAGATATCGGCGAAAACCTCTTCGACGACGCCTGCGGCGCGCAACGACTCCCAAACGGCAATACGGTGATCACCAGCTACCACGCCAACGGTGACAGGGTGAAGCTGTTCGAGGTCACCAGGGAGAAGAAGGTCGTCTGGCGCTACTCAGGAATGACGACCGGCTTTCACCACTTTCAGATCCTGACCACCAACGGCAAACCCCTCAAAGAAAACACCTGGAAATAGGCTCCTGCAGGATCAGTGCTGGTAGGGAAGCGCCGAGTGATGGAGTTGGATCTTGAGCCCCTCACCCGCGCCCCGGATGTACACAAAGGAGTACTCAACCTTCAGCTCTGAGCCATCCGCGCGCCCGAAGAAGTAATTCCCCATGGCGATGCCGACATCTCCACGCGCCATGGTGCCGGCGTTCTCGAACCGAACCGAGGTCCATGGCTCACGGGCGAAGCCCTTGTCCTCCTCGTGATCGGCATCCCGGCCGACAAAATAAGAAACCGCCTCCTTCAACCGTACCCTGAACTGCTGGTCAGCGGCCTTCGTCGGACAGAAAAGAAGCGTACCGCCCTCGAAGAGATAATGATCTTCAACCAGCTTCACCGCCAACTCATGGGCCTCTTTCCAGGAGGGCGCCGCGCCAACCTCGACGACAGCATTCCCCCAGGACTCCTGGGCCGCCTCAATTTCATGCGCCTCGATCATGGCAGGTGCCTGCGGTCTTACCAGCTTACCGGGGCTTCTATTTCGAGATGCAGAAGAGATGCTTCTCGCCGCGGATGAACAACTCCTTGCCGGCCGGGGCGGGTGTCGCATCGATCCCCTCGCCGAGAGAATTCGTAGCGACGACCTCCAGCTTGCCGGCGTCCTTGATCACCACGGTGGTTCCGCCGCGGCCGGTCAGGTAGACGTGCCCGCCGGCGGCGATCGGAGATGCGTAGGTGCTGTTGATCCCGGAGATTCTCTCGACGGTATAGTGCGGCTTGCCGGTGGCCGCATCGACGCAGGAGAGCATCCCGCTCTTGCCCTTGTAAAAATAGACACGCCCGGAAGAGTAGAGCGGCGAGGCGATATCCGGGGTGTCACGGTCGATCACCCAGGCGACACTCTTTGATTTCTCGATGTCGCCCTTGCCATCAAGACGAAAGGCGCCAAGGAAGGATCCGCGGAACCCGCTGCCGACGAACACCAGCCCGTTGCCGGCCACCGGTGAGGCGACCGGGCGCTGGGTCTGCCCGCTACAGCGCCACAGCTCCTTGCCTGTTGCCAGGTCATAACCGCGGGCGCAGGTCTGCCCGTTCAGGACGACCTGCTTCTTTCCCTTGTGTTCGACCACGAGCGGAGTGGCCCAGCAGCTCGGCTCATCACGGCTGGTTCGCCAGATGGTCTTTCCGGTGATTTTGTTCAACGCGTAAACCGAGGACTGGCCTTCATGATCCCAGGGGACGATGAGCAGCTCGCCGGCGATCGTTGGCGAGCTCCCCTCTCCGAATCCGTTCCTCATGGTCAGCTTCCCGAAGTCGGTCCGCTTCCATTTCAGCTTGCCCGACAGGGTATAGCAGTACAGGCCGCGCGAGCCGAAGGTGGCGTAAACATGCTCACCATCGGTACAGGGAGAGCCGGAAGCGAAACCATTGGTCGAATGAGTTCCCTCGTGCGGCTTCGCCTTGATGACGGACTGCTGCCAGAGCAGCTTGCCGCTCTTTCGCTCAAAGCAGAGGAGCTTGAAGTCCAGCGTCGAGAGTGAGCCTCCCCTGCCGCCGCCGCTGGACCTGCGCCCGAAACGGCCGCTGGGCCTTCGCTGAGAATCCCTGCCCCCTTCCGGGCGCCTCCCGGCATCCTGTCCGCCGCCCGGTCGCCGTGAGGGCTCACGACCCGCGGGCTGCGGCTTGCTTTCGCCGGCCGCAGTGACCGCCGTCACGACAAATACCTTGTCCCCCCAGATCACCGGAGAGCCGGAACCCTTCCCCGGGATGGCCACCTTCCACTTGACGTTCTTCCTGTCGCTCCATTCAGTCGGCGGGCTGGCGTCTTCAGCCGCGCCGTTACCGGTGGGGCCGCGCCAATGGCCCCAATTGTCGGCACGGGCCGCGTGGGCCGTAGAGAAAAGAACGAGAGCGAGAGACGCTGTGAATTTGAGCATTGGATTTCCTGTCGCGTTACATTTAACGGTTAACCGGTCTACGATTGTAAGCCATCGAAGGCCGCAAGAAAATCATACCGAATGACGGGTTGTTCCGTCGACAATCCGATTTGCCGCAAGGCAGGGAAAATACCGCGCGATCATCATAAACCGTGTGTAGAAAAGGGCTTCAGGCTCGATTAACTTTACTGGTAAGCTAAAGCAGGCTCTACCGGCAGGACCACGGTCCGATCCAAACACCTCCAACAGAGAGAAATGCAGGTTAACCGATGAAAAGAACTCATCCTCCCCGGCCTGAGTGCTTCAGGACAGTAATCGTGGCCCTGCTGGTTTTCATGGGAATGGCTCGCCTTTCAGCAGCCGACCGCCCGAACATTCTCATCATCTTCACCGATGACCAGGGCTACGCGGACCTCGCCTGCTACGGCAATAAGAAGAACCAGACCCCCCGCATGGATCAGCTGGCGAAGGAAGGAACCCGCTTCACCAGCTTCTACGCCCAGTCGGTCTGCGGGCCGTCGCGCTCGGCGCTGCTGACCGGGCGCTACCCCTTCCGCAGCAAGGGCTGGGGAATGCCGGCCAGCGAGATCACCTTCGCCGAGCTGATCCGCAAGACGGGCTACCAGACCGCCTGCATCGGAAAATGGGACGTCTCCAACCGCAAGCCCATCATCGACCGCATGCCCAACGCCCAGGGCTTCGATTATTACTTCGGCACCCTGGGGGCAAACGATGGCGGTGGCGTCGCCTTCCACAAGGACAACGAACCCGCCGGCAAGACCCGGGACATGGGCAGCCTGACCCGCCTCTACACCGACAAGGCCATCGACTTCCTCGAAAACAGGCGTGACAGGGAAAAACCCTTCGTCCTCTACATCGCCCACACGATGATGCACACCATCATCGATGCCTCCAAGCGCTTCCGCGGAAAATCGGCGGGCGGCCTGTACGGCGACGTGGTGGAGGAATTCGATTTCGAGACCGGCCGTCTCCTCGACGCGCTCGACAAGCAGGGGCTGCGCGACAACACCCTGGTGATCTACACCTCGGACAACGGCCCGTGGAACCAGCCCGCCTACACCAATAAGAAAAAAGGCCACCCGAAGGGGTCAGTCTTCTGGGGCGAGGCCGGCCCGCTTCGAAACGGCAAGGGCTCCTGCTACGAGGCCGGGGTGCGCGTCCCCTGCATCGTCCGCTGGCCCGGCAAGGTTCCCTCCGGCCGGGTCTCCGATGCGATCTTTTCGACCCTCGACTTCATGCCTACCTTCGCCGGCCTGGCCGGCTTCAAGGTCCCGGACGACCGGGTGATCGATGGCGTCGACCAGGCCCAATTGCTCCTCGGCAAGGACTCCCAGGGCGCCCGCCAGACCTTCCTCTACCGCAACAACGGCATCCGGCGGGGCAAATGGAAATACCTCAAGGCCAAACACAACGTCTACGGCTACGCCCGTGACCGCAAGCGCGCCGAGGTCGAGGAGCTCTACGACCTCGATGCCGACATCGGCGAGACGAAGAACCTCGCCGCTGACAACCCGGAGCTCATCGCCGAGCTGAAACAATTGATGGAAAAGATCTCGATCCGGAAATGAGATTTCTCGCTCTTATAGTCTTCACGCTCCCAAGCCTCGCCTTCGCCCAGGCGCCGGGGGACGACCTTGAAAAAGGCGAGCGGCTCTTCTCCCTGAAGGTGCGTTCCATTCTCGAGAGCAAGTGCTTCGCCTGCCATGGCGGCAAGAAGAAGGTAAAAGGCGACCTGAACCTCACCTCCCGCTCGGGGCTGCTCAAGGGGGGCGAGACGGCCTATGACGTTCTCGTTCCCTTCAAACCAGGGAAGAGCATGATGGTGACGGCCATCGAGTGGAAGGACGAAGACTACGAGATGCCGCCCAAGAAGGCCGATCGGCTCACCGCGGAGCAGATCGCCCAGGTGAAAAGGTGGATTCTATTGGGGGCTCCCTGGCCAACGGAAGAGAAACAGAAGAAATACCTTCTCGCCGAACGATCGAGGGAAAGTACGGAGGACGGCCTGCTCATCAGGACCAGTGGCGGTCTCTCCGATGACTGGACCTGGCGCCGCTACCAGCCCGCAGACGCCTGGGCCTTCCTGCCGCTGAAAAAGACCGCGCCTCCGGCGGGCAAGGGAAATCCGATCGACCGTTTCATCCAGGCCCGGCTCGATAAGGCCGGGCTGAAGCCGGCCCCCTGGGGCGGCGCACTGACCCTCATCCGGCGGGCAACCTACGACCTGATCGGCCTGCCGCCAACCCCGGCTGAGATCGACGCCTTCCTGGCCGCCTGGGAAAATAATCCCCACGAAGCCTACAAGGGCCTGCTCGATCTCCTGCTGGAGAGCCCTCACTACGGAGAGCGCTGGGCCCAGCACTGGCTGGACGTCGCGCGCTACGCCGACACCGGCGGCTTCTCGAATGACTTTGAACGCTCCAACGCCTGGCGCTACCGCGACTACGTTATCCGCTCTTTCAATGACTACAAGCCCTACTCACGGTTTGCCCTGGAACAAATCGCGGGAGAGGACCTCGCCCCGAACGATCCCGAGCTGATCGTCGCCCAGGGTTTCCTGCGGATGGGAGCGTGGGAGCATACGGCCATGTCACCGAACCTGGTAAGTCGGCAGAGCTACCTCGACGATGTAGTCAACAACGTCGGCCAGGTCTTTCTCGGTACGCCGCTTCGCTGCGCCAAGTGCCACGACCATAAATTCGATCCCATACCGACCAGAGACTATTATCGATTCTACGCCGCGCTGGCCACCACCCAGCCGGCCGAACGGCCGGCCGGCTTCCTCGATGCGGAAAACCGGGATGACTTCATCGTCAACCGCAAGCGGGTTGAGGAGCTGCTGTCCATCGCCCAGGGGAAGGTCGATGCCCTCTACCACAAACGAGAAGAGGCGGCGAAGAGATGGTACGCGGAGCGCGACAGATCGACGGAATACAGACCCTTCAACGTACGCCGCGGCACGACGATCGACGACAAGCCACCGCGCTTTGTCGGCCTGAGCACCGCGGATGAAGGACGCCTCAAGGTTCGCGAAGGAGAGGTCCGCATCTGGACCCGGAGGCTCGAACGCTATGAAGCCCTTGCCCAGAGCGTCTACTACGGCGGCGACCTCCACCAGAGCTCCAGGCGGCTGCGGATGCCGCGCCCCAAAAAAAAATCCGAGCTGAACAGGTCGAAGACTGCGCCGCTCAACCATATCTACGCCGGCGGCTCGGTCTACTCCCCTAAGGACCCCGTCTCACCGGGGGTCCTGAGCGCCCTCGGTATCAAGACGCTCTCGGGAAAAAAAGAAGATCTCTTCCGGCTGCCGAGGTCCATCAAGGGCCGCAGGCTGCCGCTGGCAAGGTGGCTCGTCCATCCGGACAACGGCCTGGCCTGGCGAACGGTGGTCAACCGGGTCTGGAGCTACCACTTCGGGCGCGGCCTGGCCGCAAACCCCAACAACCTCGGAGCCTCCGGGAAAAAGCCGACGCACCCGGAGCTTCTCGACTGGCTGGCCCGGAGCTTCCAGGAGAACGGTGGCTCGTTCAAGAAGCTGCACAAGCTGATCATGATGTCGCGAACCTACCGCCAGGCGAGCCATCATCCGGAAATCGACAGGCTGCGAGAGAAGGACCCCGGCAATCTCCTGCTGGCTGTCTTCGAGCCACGCCGCCTCTGTGCCGAGGAATTGCGAGACTCCATGCTGGCGGCCTCCGGCGAGCTGAACCGCACCAGGGGGGGGCTGCCGGTCTTCCCCGAGATCAACATGGAGGTGGCCCTGTCGCCGCGCATGATCCAATTTTCCCTGGCGCCGGCCTACCAGGCATCTCCCGTTCCCTCCGAACGCAACCGCCGCTCCATCTACGCCTACCGCACCCGCGGCCTGCGCGATCCCCTGATGGCGGTGTTCAACAAGCCCAGCTCGGCCGAATCCTGCGAGGCCCGGGACTCCGCCGCCGTCACCCCGCAGGTCTTCACCCTGATGAACAGCTCCGGGGCCACCCTCCGGTCCATCGCCCTGGCGCTGCGCCTGCAAAAGAAGGACAAGGAGCTTCACAGACAGATCGCACGAGCCTTCCGCCTCACCTTCGGCCGCTATCCGGGCCAGGAAGAAAACGAGGCGCTACGGAAGCACTACCAGGAAATGGTACAGTACCATCGCGGCGTCAAGCCCCGGCGGGTGTCTTACCCGACCACGATCATCCGCTCGCTGGTCGAGGAATTCTCCGGCGACCCCTTCGAGTACACGGAGAAGCTGACCAGCTACACCAGCTACACCTACGATAAAACCGCCGCGGATGTCTCCCCCGAGACCCGGGCCCTTGCCGATATCTGCCTCGTGCTGCTCAACTCCAACGAATTTATCTATGTCTACTGATATGAAAAGATCGCTTCTTCACACCGCCGGTCTCCGACGCCGTGACTTCCTCTACGGACTGGGGGCTTCGCTCGGCTCGGTCGCCTTTTCCGATCTGATCGCCCGTGCAGAGACCGCCGGTCCCCTCGCGCCCCGAAAGCCGCACCATGAGCCGAAGGCCAAGGCGGTGATCATGCTTTTCATGGAGGGTGGGCCCAGCCATCTCGACACCTTCGATCCGAAACCGAAACTTGACGACCTTCACCTGAAGGGCTTCTTCAACGCAGATGACAAGCTCTCCGGCATGGGCAGCGGCGCACGAGTCTACGTGAAGAGTCCCTATGCCTTCCGAAAGGTCGGAAATAACGGGGTCGCCATGTCCGAACACTTCCGGCACATGGCGGAGCCGGCGGTCGCCGACGAGCTCTGCGTCTACCATGGCTGCCAGGCGGAATCGGTAAGCCATCCCACAGCGCTCTACCACATGAACACCGGCAACCGCTTCGGAGGGGACCCGGCGATCGGGGCCTGGGCGAATTACGGCCTCGGCTCAATCAACCAGAACCTGCCGGGCTACGTGGTGATGTCGGAGCTGGCCGATCCACAGGGAGGTAGCGGCAATTGGAGCAATGGCTTCCTGCCCGCCCACTACCAGGGCACCCAGCTGCGGTCGGAGGGCTCGCCGATCCTCGACCTCGCGCCGCCGGCCTGGAAAAGCCGGGAACACCAGCGCAGCAATCTCAACATCCTGAAAAAACTGAACCAGGCCCACCTCGACGACCATCCGCAACACCGGGACCTCGCCGCCCGCATGGAAAACTACGAGCTGGCCTACCGCATGCAGATGGAGGTCCCCGGAATCCTGGACATCGGGAAGGAGCCAGAGAAGACCCGTGAGCTCTACGGCCTCAACGACAAGGAGACGGCGCCCTTCGGCCGCAAGTGCCTGCTCGCCCGCCGCCTCGTCGAGTAGGGAGTGCGATTCATCCAGATCTTCTCTGGCGGCTGGGACTCGCATGACTTCATCGAGCGCGCCCACAAAAAACGAATCTATTCGGTCGACAAGCCCATCGCCGCGCTCATCAGGGATCTCCGCCAGCGCGACCTGCTCGATGAAACCCTCGTGATGTGGACCGGCGAGTTCGGCCGCACCCCTGACAATAACCGGCGCGGCGGCGAGGTCGCCCTCGGCCGCGACCACAACGCCAATGCTATGGCGATGTTCTTCGCCGGCGGCGGCACCAGGCCGGGACAGGTCGGCGCCACCGATGAGATCGGCAATGCCGCGGCCGAGGTGGTCCATCCCATCAGGGATGTTCACGTCACCCTGCTCAACCTTCTCGGCCTCGACAACAACAAGCTCACCTACTTCCATGGCGGCCGCTACAAGCAGCTAAGCCAGTTCGGGGGCCAGGTGATCCAGGAGATCCTCGGATGAGCATCAAGGGACTCTTCCTGCTCTATTCGCCCATCCTCGCGGCGATGCTCCTCTGCGGCCCGGGAAACGCCCAAGACAAAAAGAAAGAAAAGACCGGCCGCCAATGGGAATACCTCGACAATGGTCGGGTCAGGGTAGGAATCGACAAATCCCGCGGCGCATGTATCGGGTTTTTCGCCGAGAGCGCGACAGGGCGCAACCTGCTGAACCACTACGACGAGGGACGATTCATCCAGCAGTCCTACTACGGGGCCGCCGATGGGTCGAAGTGGAACGGCAAGCCCTGGGTCTACAACCCGATCCAGGGCGGACACCATAAGGGGAAGAGATCCCGGCTGCTGGAGTTCAACAGGGACAATAAAAAGAAAACGATCTCGGCAAAGATCCAGCCACTCAGCTGGGCCAGTGGCGTCTCCTGCCCCGAAGCCATCATGGGCGTCACGATCTCGCTCGATGGCCCCCTGGCGAAGATCCGCTTCCGCATGGACTATACCGGCAAGGACCAGTCGGTCATCAGGGACCAGGAGATGCCGGCCGTTTTCGTTGACGCAGAGCTCCCCAACCTCGTCTATTCCGAAGACGGCAAGCTGAAACGCCGTGTTCCCGGGTGGCCGAACCAGCGCGGCAAGGCCACGGAGAGCTGGGTCGCCTACCTCGACGACAAGGACTGGGGAATCGGGATCTGCACACCAGGCACCGAGAGCTTCACCTGCTACCGCTTCAAGGGAGATGGAAAGACGGGACCGACAGGGTCGGCCTGCTCCTACGTCGCCCCGCTACGGAGATTTTCCCTGCAAAAGGGCCTCGCTGTCGAT